>CAMOUW010000060.1 GCA_946626755.1 uncultured Clostridia bacterium | reverse complement strand
GCACCTGTACCCGTGAGCAGATCGTGACCATGCTCTGGCGTCTTGCCGGCAAGCCTGAGCCCAAAAACATGAACAGCAAATTCAAGGATGTAACAAGCAAAACCCGCTATTCCTACAAGGCTGTCATGTGGGCGGCAGAGAAAGGAATTACCACCGGAACAAACGGCAAGTTTTATCCTACAGGACAGTGTAAGAGAAGGGAAATAGTAACATTTATATACAGGTATAAGAACTGAGGTGTTTTTATTCAAACGTATAGCGTTTGTAAATGGTAAAATATCACCAAAGAGAAAGATACGTGATTCTCGTAGGTGATATTTTTTATGGGGATATAGTTGAATCCGGATAATACTTTTTTTTAAGTTACAGGTGGACATTAAAACGGACAGAAAGGGAGAAAAAATGCTTAGAAGATTGGGATTATTTTCAAAAATATTAGTTATAGTTGTTGCAATGATCTTTTGTTCATCTTTTTTTTCCGTAGTTAAAGCGGAAAACCCGGATCTGCAGCCTACTGCCAATGATAACCTGAGAGTAAGTTTAAGAAGTTTTTCAAGCATTCATGCAACTGATGATGGTTATATGAGGGTAATTAATAAAGATAAAAAAATAATCATTGAATACTATGATAAAAAATTTAATTTACAAAACAAAAAAACAATTGATATGGAGTTGGATTATTGGGGCGGTTTTTATGCCGGAAAGGACGCATACTATATTGTTGTAGGAAAAGCCAATACAGAAGAAAATGACAATGCCGAAGTGATCAGGGTAATAAAATACAGCAAAACATGGAAAAGGTTAGGCGCTGCAAAGATTACCTGTAATGCTAAAGCAAAAGTGAGTTATCCATTCGATTTCGGATGTGTTGAAATGTATGAACAAAATGGTACATTATACATCGTGACCGGACATGAAGGGTATGTGGATCCCGCTATTAATCGAGGACATCAGGGTTTTTTAATGATTGCTGTTGATGAGAACAAGTTGACAGGTAAAATCATAGATAGTGATCTATGGCATTCCTTCGCACAGTACATAAATGGAAAAAATAATGATCTGTATGTATTAGAACAAAGTGAAGGCAGTCGTTATACCAAACTCACAAAGTATGATCCAAAAACATATGAAAACGTAAGTGTTCCGGTTTTCAGATATGGTGGCAAACATACAAGTTCCCGGTCTATTTCATGTTATGCCAGTGTAGATGATCTGGCAATTTCCTCAAATAATATTATGAGTTTGGGTACTTCTATTGATCAGTCAGGTTATGACAGTGTTACATCTGATACTCCGCATAATATATACCTGACAGTTACTCCGATCTCGGATTTTTCTGAAAAGGCTACAACAGTAAAATGGTTAACAGACTTTAAAAATGGCGGAAAAGCTTTTCTGGGAGTAAATATCACAAAAATAAATGATGATCGTTTTTTGGTAACATGGGAAGAAAATGAAGAACAGAAAAATACTTCGGTTGACGATACTTTATCCGGTTATACTCTGCATTATATGTTTATCGATGGAAATGGTGATAAAATCTCTAAAGAATATACTGCAGCGGCACCTGTTTCAGATTGTCATCCGATAGTGGACGGATCGAAAATAGTTTATTGCGCATCTAACGGTAATATGGTTAACTTCTATACAATAGATGCAAATAACGGAGATTTCAGCAAAAGATCATACAGAGTCGCAGGTGAAAATTCAACATGGATTTTAAAGGACGGAACATTAACGGTTTCGGGTTCAGGGAAGATCGATATTGATATTAATGCAAATTACAGATTCCCTGTTTCATCAACGCGCCGTGGATATTCATACAGCATCAGTGATAATTGCTGGAAGATGATCAGGGCAAATGTTAATAAGATAGTTATTTCAGATGGCATAACAGATATACCGGACGAGTCGTTCAGATTCTTTTCAGAATTGAAAGAAATCAGTTTGGGTAAAAATGTTAAGACTGTTGGCAAAGAAGCTTTTTTTGATGGTAATCATTTGGAAAAGGTATATATATATTCTGAAAATACGACATTCGGTGATGACGCATTTTGGCATATATGGAAAAATCCGGATGTTACGATACCTAATGCCACCATTTATTGCTATAAAACCAGTAAAGCAGATATATATGCAAAAGAAAACAGGATCAGCTGTAAATATTTCGTTACAGGTATAGAACTTGACAAAGCCCGTATTATAATGAACAAAGGCACCACTAAGACAGTCAAGGCAACGGTTATCCCTGCAGAAGCAGAAGATAAAAAAGTTACATGGTCCAGTTCAAACGCTAATGTTGCTACAGTAGATGCTAACGGTAACATAAAAGCAGTAGATCACGGAACAGCAAAGATTACTGCCAAAACAACAAACGGCAAAACAGCCACCTGCGAGGTTCGTGTAAATTTCATAGATGTCACCAATGCTAAAGAGTGGTATTACAAGCCTGTCTACTGGGCGGCAGAGAAAGGGATAACCACGGGAACGGACGGTAAGTTCTTCCCGGCTGACAGCTGCACACGTGAGCAGGCCATAACCTTCCTTTGGAGAATGGCAGGTAAACCTAATCCCAAAAGCATGGTAAGTAAGTATTCCGATGTAAAGGATACAAAACGATACTCTTACAAAGCGATCATGTGGGGGACCGAAAAAGGTGTTATAACCGGAACTGACGGTAAGTTCTATCCCACAGGCACCTGCACCAGAGAACAGATAGTGACCATGATCTGGCGTCTGGCAGGGAAACCGGCACCTAAAAACATGAACAGCAGATTCAAGGATGTAACAAGCAAAACCCGCTATTCCTACAAAGCTGTCATGTGGGCGGCAGAGAACGGGATCACCACAGGTACAAACGGGTTATTCTATCCTACGGGACAGTGCAAGAGAAGGGAAATAGTAACATTTATATACAGATACAAGAACTAAAGGTTATTTAAGTAATATATAAAAACATTATCATTTATAAAGCAAATGAGGCAGACAAAGTCTGTCTCATTTTTTTAAATTCGAAACTCACATTTAAAAATACAGTGAAATGATCATAATATAAAAAAACAAGAAAAATAATCCGAGAATTCAGTTTATGCTTGAAAAATCATTTCAAAAGATCTATAATTTTCCAAAATGTTGATGAAATGACATTTTTTCTTTCCAAAATGTTGATACATGACGATTGCTTGAAAAAACAGGATTATATAAAAGATATTTACAAAAAGGGGTGAATCTTTTGTTAAGGAGAGCGGCATTTTTGTGAGATTGATTTCAGCGAGATCGGTCACATCCACGGAATGGAAGGAAATCTTTTTAATAACGACTTGAAAAAAAGTAAAAAATAGTATTATACATTTAGTGAGTGATCACTTGTGTTTGGCTTGGGCTGATGCTCTTTGGGCCACCGCAGGCGGGATGAATATCCCGCCATTATTTTTTAAGGATGATTAATCCGTAAGTTAGTTTTGCAACCGGAGTTTCAGTTGCGATGGAGAAAAAAAACAGTTGCATTCGGTTCCGGATAATAATAAAATCAGGGTGGCAAAGAAAAGGTTTTTCGAAAAAAGGGAGTTGACAAAAATGTATGGCACGGGCAAAATTTCCAGTCAGTCAGTCAGTCAGTCAGTCAGTCAGTCAGTCAGTCAGTCAGTCAGTATAAGACTGCCCTTTTTTGTAGTACATATTGATAATGCAGTGTTTCTGTGATCAGGCAGAGACGCTGCATTTTTGTTTTTGAGTAAATGTTATACAGACAACCGGGAGGTACGGTATGAATAAGAAATTAAAGCAAATGAAAAAAAGATTATGTGCAGCGGGGATGGTGATCGCAGCGGCAGGGATTTCGGTTCCGGCTGCTGTCGGTGCGTTATCGGTGGAATCGGTATACGCTGCCGGGGATGTGGCGATAAACGTCACGAATTTCCCGGATGAGAATTTCAGGAAGTATGTGTCAGAGAATATAGATAAAGATGGGGATGGTAAGCTGAGTGAGCAGGAGATAGAAGGATGCGAAGAAATAAAATGTAATGAGCGTGGTATTACCAGTCTAAAGGGAATTGAATATTTTACCGCATTGAAGGGTTTGTACTGCATTGGTAATAAACTAAGTAGCCTAGATGTAAGCAAAAATGTGGCGTTGGTGAGTTTGGTATGTCCTGAAAATAACCTAAGCAGCCTTGATGTAAGCAAAAATGTGGCGTTGGTGGAATTGCATTGCATAGACAATAATATAAGCCGCTTGGATGTTAGTAAAAATATGGTGTTGGAGGAGTTTCATTGCAGTAAAAATAACTTAAGCAGCCTGGATGTGAGCAAAAATGTAGCGTTGAAAAATTTGGGTTGCGCTAATAATAACCTAAGAAGCCTGGACGTGAGCAAAAATGTGGAGTTGTATAATTTGTATTGCTCTGAAAACAACCTAAGTAGCCTGGATGTAAGCAAAAATGTTGCATTGAAGTATTTGTTTTGCAGTAGTAATAATTTAAGCAGTCTCGATGTAAGCAAAAACGTGGCGTTGGAGATATTGGAATGCGATAGTAATAATCTAAGCAACCTGGATGTGAGCAAGAATGTGGAGATAGGGGAGTTTTTTTGCGATTCACAAAGCAGAGAAATAACGGTTGTCGGCGGGACAATTGCTTTATCAGCCATAGACCCGAATCTGAAAGCTTCCGCCATCTCCAACCTTAAAGGAGCAACCCTTTCCGGTGACAAGCTGACAAATATAACCGCTGATACGGTTACCTATGATTACGCTACCGGATACAATGACCAAAAAATGGATGTGACGCTGAATGTAAAGAAAGAGATAACTCCGGAGTCTGTATCCATTGATAAAAAACTTCTTGTTTTGGACAAGGGCAAGAGTGGTAAGCTTACAGCCACCGTGAAACCGGATAATGCCAAAGACAAGACTATTACCTGGTCCAGTTCAAATACAAGTGTAGCCAAGGTAGACAACACCGGAAACGTCACCGCCGTAAACCACGGCACCGCTAAAATCACCGCAAAGACATCAAACGGCAAAACCACCGAGTGCGAGGTGCGGGTAAACTTTATAGATGTCAACAATGCTAAAGAGTGGTACTACAAGCCTGTATACTGGGCGGCGGAGAACGGGATAACTACAGGAACAGACGGAAAGTTTTTCCCTGCTGACATCTGCACCCGTGAGCAGGCTATAACATTTCTATGGAGGATGGAGGGCAAGCCCCAACCAAAGAACATGACCAGCTGGTTTTCGGATGTTAAGGACCAAACCAGTTATTCTTATAAAGCCATTATGTGGGGGGCTGAAAATGATATCATAACCGGATCATGGGGCGGATTCTTCCCTATAAACACCTGCACCAGAGAGCAGATAGTGACCATGATCTGGCGTCTGGCAGGAAAGCCTGAACCCAAAAACATGAACAGTAAATTTAAGGATGTAACAAGCAAAACCCGCTATTCCTACAAAGCTGTCATGTGGGCGGCAGAGAACGGGATCACCACAGGTACAAACGGGTTATTCTATCCTACGGGACAGTGCAAGAGAAGGGAAATAGTAACATTTATTTACAGGTATAAGAACTAAAAAAGATCTTTTAAAATGATCGCATTTGTAAATGCTCCGCTATATTCATTTGCCAGCCGGGCGTTTTTGGCAAAAAAGACCGCATCCACATTCTGCGCAAGACTGTATTCTCCGTCTATGTAGCCCGGATAGTAAGGGATACCCCCGAAGATCATGTGGCTTTGTCATTAGGAGTTTTCTAAAGCACATGATTGATCCTGAAGTTAGTATTGCAAACGGGAGTTTCAGCTTGCAATTTACCTGATTGTTGAAACATAGAAATTTTTGTGATAAAAACAATTCCCTAAAACTGTAGAATTCTACACATTTAAGGAATTAGTTATGATAAAAAGAGAAAAATATCTTAGACAATTAATAGACTCAAAGAATAATGGGTTTCCGAAAGTTATTACAGGCATCAGAAAATGCGGAAAATCTTTTTTACTTAAAGAGATTTATAAATACTATCTGATTTCTGATAATGTGGATGAAAACAATATCCATATAATTGAACTGGATGATGACAGAAACATAAAATACAGAGACCCGATCGCGTTAGGTAAATATGTTCGTAGTTTGTGCAGCAACGATGAAATGCATTTTGTGTTTTTGAACGAGATTCAAAAGGTCTATCCGATAATTAATCCGAATCTGACCGGTGGACAACATTTACCTGCCGGTAAGAGCGACCCGGATACCGTAACATTTGTAGATGTTGTTTTGGGTTTGTCACGTGAAAAGAACATAGACCTTTATGTTACCGGATCAAATTCGAAAATGCTTTCTTCGGATATAATTACGGAATTCAGAGATAAAGCTACAAATATTAACATTGCCCCCTTATCATTTGAAGAATATTATGACTATGCAGGAGGCTATGAAACTGAAGCGATCTACACATATATGCAGTATGGCGGAATGCCGTTGGCTGCTCTTAAAAAAGAAGATGAAAAAAAAAGAATATTTGAAAGGTTTGTTTGAGACAACATATTTTAAAGATATTATCGAACGAAATAATTTAAAGAGAGGCCAGGAACTTGAAGAACTGTGCAATATTTTAAGTTCTGCTACAGGAGAATTATTGAATTCCGAAAGAATAGCAAATACATTTTTAAGTGTTCGCAAGTCGAAGATTGACAGAAAAACAATAGAGAGTTACATAGGATATTTTGTGGATGCGTTCATTCTGAAAGAAGCACGGAGATATGACGTTAAAGGACGAAAAGAAATCGGAGCATTAAGAAAATATTATTTTTCCGATACAGGTCTGCGGAATGCAAGATTAAATTTTGCTTTCCCTGATGAGGGTCAAATGTTGGAAAACATTGTATACAACGAACTTTGTTATAACGGATACTCGGTTAATGTCGGTTCTTTTGATTCGGTAGAAAAAAATAAAAACGGAAAGTCTGTCCGGAAAACAAATGAAGTGGATTTTTATGCAAGAAAAGGTCTGAGAGAATACTATATTCAAGTGACAGCAGATATTACTGATGAGAATACAAGAAACCGGGAAATCCGACCGTACATTTTACTGAATGACCAGATTCAAAAAGTGATCGTGATCAACAAACCTGTTAAAGAAACACGGGATGAACGGGGATTTACTGTTATCGGAGCAGCAGATTTTTTGTTGAGGTTTATTAAATGATGCTGTTTTGCAGTGCGTGTTAAAGAGGCGGAGGCGAAGATAACAAGTGGTGCAGTGAGTATTGACTTTCGTATGGTGGTATAGAAATAGTGATCTAATAATGCCACATATTTGCAGGTTTCAAATGCTTAGCTTATAATATCTTAATAAATGTTTAGAAAATGGTTTGATATTAATACTATGTTTTATATTAAGGGGGTGACAAATATGACTGTTACAAATGAACTGGATTCTATGTGCGGAATAAGTGATGAGGAACTCACTGAGAGATTTAAGGAATCCATCCGAATAGATGACGAGATAAGGCGAATAAAAGGGCTACCGGTTGCCAGATACGATCCCGTTTCTAAAAAAGCTTATCTTGAATATCCGGATGGGAGACGGGAATATGTCAGAAAATAATACAGTAAAATTACCGGAAGTTATTGTTTTCGCAGGACCAAATGGCAGTGGAAAAACAACCATTACTAAGATGGCAAAAACAGTTGGTGAGTATATAAATGCTGATGATATTAAAAAGACAACATTATGTACGGATATGGAAGCCGCTGTAAAAGCTGAGGAACTGCGTGAAAAAATGATAGAACAGAAAAAGGACTTTACATTTGAGACGGTTTTATCAACAGAACGCAATCTGTTGTTGTTAAAAAAGGCAAAAGAACGGAGCTTCTTTATCAGAGGGATTTATGTTCTGACATCAAATGTTGATATAAATGTAGCCCGTATCAGTGCACGTGAAGCGCTTGGGGGACATGGTGTTCCGGAGGAAAAGATAAGATCAAGTATGTGAAGTCACTGACTTTAGTTCCCGAATTAGTAGAAATATGTGATATTTTACATATATATGATAACACATTGACGCCGTTCAGGATTTTTAAAAAGCGCAGGGATCTGTATTACAGATGGCCTAATGAGTATTGGAGCAATGAAGATATTGAAAAGTTGTGCGGAGTTAATAAATACGAAAATGAAATATAATCTTGGTCGGTCGCTAAATTGTAATCAAATCGGAATTTGCGGTTGCTATGGAGAAAAAAGCAGTTGCATTTGTATCTGGATAATAATAAAATAAGGGCGGTATAGAAAATATTTTTAAAAAAGGGAGTTGATAAAATGCGCGACACAGGCAAGATCAGTCAGTCAGTGGTGAAAGACTGCCCTTTTTTGATACATATAAAAACAAAATGCAGTGCTTCTGTTTACATATCACAGAGTGCTGCATTTTTGTTTTGTATGAGTAAAAATAAGGATAAGGACAGATGTCATTAAGTTAAGAGATTTTAAGGTGCCGTTCGACAAACTCAGGGTGCCGGGTACGCTGAGCCTGTCGAAGCGTTCTATATCAGCTCTTCGACCATTCTGCAAAGCAGAGTTTGCTCAGGGATCACTTATTGAAGGGCATATACAACGGGAAAGTCCTTAGCTTAATATAATCGGAACAAGGAGGATCATATCATAATGAAAGAGAAAATGAAGACTTTAAAGAAAAAGATATGCGCTGCAGGACTGGTGATCGCGGCAACAGGAATCTCGGCTCCGGCTGTTATGGGCGCATTGCCTGTGGAATCGGTTTACGCCGCCGGGGATGTGGAGATAAACGCCACGAACTTCCCGGATGATAATTTCAGGAATTATGTGTCGTGGGTTATCGATACAAATGGTGATGGAAAGCTAAGTACAGGTGAGATTTCAGAGTGTAAGGATATAGAATGTTGTTGGGAAGGTATTAACAGTCTTAAAGGTATTGAATATTTCACGGCGTTGGTGGAGTTGAATTGTGGCGGAAATAACCTCAGCAGCCTGGATGTGAGCAGGAACACGGCTTTGGTGGATCTCTCTTGCTTTAGCAATAATCTCAGCAGCCTGGATGTGAGCAGGAACACGGCTTTGGTGGATCTCTCTTGCTCTAGCAATAATCTCAGCAGCCTGGATGTAAGCAGGAACACGGCTTTGGTGGATCTCTCTTGCTCTAGCAATAATCTCATCAGCCTGGATGTAAGCAAGAACACGGCGTTGGAGTATTTGGATTGCGATAATAATAATCTCAGCAGCCTGGATGTGAGCAAGAACACGGCGTTGAAATGGTTGATTTGCCGTGGTAATAATCTCATCAGCCTGGATGTAAGCAAGAACACGGCGTTGGAGAAGTTGGAGTGCTCTGGAAATAATCTCAGCAGCCTGGATGTGAGCAAGAACACGGCGCTGGAGTGGTTGGATTGCGACAGTAATAATCTCAGCAGCCTGGATGTGAGCAAGAACACGGCGTTGATTTGGTTGTGGTGCTCTGGAAATAATCTCAGCAGCCTGGATGTGAGCAAGAACACGGCGTTGGAGGTGTTGGATTGCCGTTATAATAACCTCAGCAGCCTGGATGTGAGCGGGGCAACGGCATTGGAGTCTTTGGTTTGCTCTGAAAATAATCTCATCAGCCTGGATGTGAGCAAGAACACGGCGTTGGTGGGTTTGGATTGCTATGAAAATAATCTCAGCAGCCAGGATGTGAGTAAGAGCACGGCGTTGGTGGAGTTGGATTGCCGTGGTAATAACCTCAGCAGCCTGGATTTGAGTAGGAATACGGCGATGTGGTCTTTGATTTGCGGATCACAAAACAAAGAGGTAACAACTGAGGGTGGTACGATAGCCTTATCAGCTATAGACCCGAACCTGCAGGCTTCCGCCATCTCAAACCTTAAAGGCGCCACCCTTTCCGGGGATAAGCTGACTAATATAACCGGTGATACCATAACATACGACTACGCCACCGGATATGAAGACGCAAAAATGGATGTAACGCTGAATGTAACGCATTCAGAGGTGACACCGGAGTCTGTATCAATTGATAAAAAGCTTTTGGTTCTGGATAAGGGTAAGAGCGGGACGCTTACTGCGACTGTAAAACCGGATAATGCCAAAGATAAAACCGTTACCTGGTCCAGTTCAAACACAAACGTAGCCACGGTAGACAATACCGGAAACGTAATCGCCGTAAACCACGGCACCGCCAAGATCACCGCCAAGACCTCAAACGGCAAGACCGCCGAGTGCGAGGTGCGGGTGAATTTTATAGATGTAACAAACCCCAGAGACTGGTATTATAAGCCTGTCTACTGGGCGGCAGAAAAAGGCATCACCACCGGAACTGACGGTAAGTTCTTTCACGCTGACAACTGCACCAGAGAACAGGCCGTCACCTTCCTGTGGAGGATGGCAGGAAAACCTGATCCCAAAAACATGACCAGTAA
>CAMOUW010000059.1 GCA_946626755.1 uncultured Clostridia bacterium | reverse complement strand
AATGAGACATACTGCTGAGGTGTAAGAAAAGAGGCGGAAAATACCACGCCTGAATCATTAAAGCTGCAGGAGCTTTTTGCTGAAGCAAAGGAAAACGATATACCTTACGTTACTATGGAGGTTTCATCCCAGGCGTACAGTGTAGACCGGGTGTATGATCAGATTTTTGACATTGGCGTGTTTATGAATATAGACATGGATCATATCGGGGGACCGGAGCATCCGTCATATGAGCACTACCGTGACTGTAAGATGCAGCTGATCAAAAACAGCCGTACCATGCTTGTATATGCGCGTACAAAGGAAATGCAGCTTATAATCGATACGGCAAAAGAAAGCGATTGCAAGCTTGTTATCTTTGATGTGTTTGATGAAACATCTGACGAAACCTGTGATACAAAGACTCTGTTTGAGGCCTCTCCCGATCCGGAGAAGTTAAAGAACGAACTGGGAAGAGATATTGCTTATTATTATATTGATAATGTGCGAAGGGAAGAAAAGGGCGGCTATGTATTTAGTTTTAATAAGTCGTCAGACGGAAAAGACATTTCGACCGAAGAGTATGCCATTGATCTGACGGGACATTTTAACCTTGTAAATGCCGCAGCGGCCATTGCGTCGGCATATGAACTGGATATTGCATCCGATCATATCCGAAAAGGCATATCACATGTTTTTGTACCCGGACGAATGAACATTTACAAAAAGGATAACACGACCATTATTGTTGACTATGCCCATAACAGACTTACACTTCTGGAGTTTCTTAAATCATGCGTGTCGGATTACCCCGGTCACAAATTCAGTGTGGTTATAGGTGCAGCCGGAAAAAATCACCTCAGGAGAAAAGATATAGGCGGACTCTGTTCGGAATATGCGGATTATATATATCTGACTGAGGAGGATCCCGATTTTGAAGATCCGAGAGAGATCTGCGAAGATATAGCAACTTATATTCCGGAAGGAAGTGCCGGATATGAGATAGAGCCTGACAGGACAAAGGCTATTGAGAAAGCATTGAAAGACAATATAAATGATACCGGTGCAACGGTTGTCGCCATACTTGGTAAAGGTATGGAAGCTTTTTCAAAATTTAAGGGTAAACATATACCATACGAATCAGATTCGGGAGTTGTTGAAAGGGTTCTGGATATATAATATAAATATGCAGTAAGTTTGCATAAAAACGTATTTTTTTGTATACTCATTATAATTATGATCACAGTTATTTTTCATTAAATAACCTTTTTAGGGGAGGCCTATATGAACGGAAACGACAAAAATAAAAATATAAAATATTCAATACGGGAGAATATAAATACCGGCGAAGTACACATTTCAGATGAGGTTGTTACGGTTATTGCCGCTCTTGCAGCAACTGAAGTGGAGGGCGTTCAGTCTATGGCCGGAAATGTCACAAATGAACTTGCCAGCAGACTTGGTGCCGGAAAGCTTTCAAAGGGTGTAAGGCTGCGCATGTCAGGCGGATGTGTGGATGTTGAGTGTAATATCTGCATAAAGGACGGATATGAGATTCCTGAGGTTTCACGCCAGGTACAGGAAAAAGTTAAAAATGCCATTGAAACCATGACAGGACTTAAGGTTTCTGCTGTAAATGTCCGTATTACCAATGTTGTCATGGACAATGTCTAAATCAGGTGATATATATGGGCAGATTATCTAGAACACTATTAAGAGAGCATATTTTTAAGATCATTTTCATGTCAGATCAGAGGCATGACGAGGATGCTGCTGAATATATTTCCATTTATTTTGATTGTCTGACCGATGATGATGACAATTTTATCGAACTGGACGACAAGGATAAAGAGTACATCAGTGGTAAGGTATTAAACATTTTAGAAAAATCAGAAGAAATAGATAAAATGATTTCCGACAGTTCAAAGGGCTGGGCTCTTCACAGGATCGCCAGGGCAGAACTTGCCATACTCAGAGTCGCTGTATATGAGATGTTATATGATGAGGATATTCCTGAAAATGTAGCCATAAATGAAGCGATAGAGTTATCAAAGAAATACGGTGAGTCAGCAGCTCCTTCATTTATAAACGGTATACTTGGTACTATTAAAAGTCAGGCGGTGTAATATTTGGGCAGAGAATTATCCGTTTCGGAAGTGAACAGACATATAAAATCAATAATCACCGGAGATTTTATATTAAATAACCTTCAGGTAAAAGGTGAGATATCCAATTGTAAATATCATGATAACGGGCACATTTACTTTACGCTCAAAGATAAGTCGTCAGCCATAAAAGCGGTTTTATGGAAAAATACTCCCAAACCGGATTTTTTTCTTGAAGACGGCATGGAAGTAATAGTATATGGCGGGGTTTCATTATACGAGGCCGGAGGCTATTATCAGATAAATGTCCGGCAGATAACCAAAAGCGGTCTGGGAGCTTTGTATCTGAAGCTGGAACAGTTAAAAGACGAGTACAGTAAGATGGGATATTTCTCTGAGCAATACAAAAGTCCTATCCCGCCGTTTGCCAGACGTATCGGTATTGTTACAGCTCTTACGGGTGCAGCTATACAGGATATAATACGTGTTTCAAAAGAAAAGAATCCTTATGTGGAGCTTATACAATATCCTGCCTTGGTACAGGGCGCAGGAGCGGCTAAAAGCATTGCAAGAGGTATAAATATCCTGGACAGTCTTGGGCTGGACGTGATCATCGTAGGCCGTGGAGGCGGCTCCATAGAGGACTTGTGGGCGTTCAATGAAGAAGAAGTCATTACGGCTATTTTCAGGGCACGTACACCCATTATATCAGCAGTAGGACATGAAAGTGATGTGACCATATCAGATTTCGTGGCTGACAGAAGAGCTGCCACTCCCACTGATGCTGCACGTATAGCGGTTTGTGATCTGAATGATATATTGGGGATGGCACAGGATTACAGACAGAAGCTTTTTTTGTATATGGAACGTCGGATAAATGAGATCAAGGCTCGTCTGAAGCAAAAAGAACTTCTTCTTGTAAATGTAAGTCCGTTGAATAAGCTTAACATGAAAAAGACTGAGCTTAATGAAAAAAACAAAAGGCTTCTGCCGCTTCTTTTGCAGTTTATAGCGCGTGACAGATCAAGACTAGAAAACAGACATATGATCCTTACTACGTATATGCACGGAAGACTTGAAAATCAGAGATCCTCTCTGAAGATCCTGGCAGGAAAGCTTGAAGCTCTTTCACCGCTCAAGTCCTTGTCCAGGGGATTCGGTTACATTGAAGATGAAAACGGAAAAAAAATAAACAGCATAGATGAGCTTCATAAAAATGATATGATCAGCATTTATTTAAGCGACGGTTATGCCAAAGCGCAGATAAAGGAGAAAGAGCATGGCGGGGACGGATATTTTAGAGAATAACTTTAAAAAACTGGATGATATTGTGGCAGCAATGGAGAAAGGCGACTTGTCTCTTGAAGAGGCATTTAAGTTATACAAAGAAGGTATAGATCTGGTTTCGAAGTGCAATGAGAGCATAGAAAAGGTTGAAAAAGAAATAAAGATTATAGATGACGGGATGGCGCAGCAGGATCCTGAAGAGGAATGAGGTGTGCAGACATATGGACACAACGGTTTTTAAAGATATTATAAACAAAAAAACAGAAATGATAAATGATATTCTTGAAAGGTTCCTGCCTGAGGAGGAAGGGTATTTCGAGATTATTTCACGTCCAGTTAACTATAGCGTACGGGCGGGAGGAAAGCGGCTCAGGCCCTTGCTTCTTTTGGAAAGTTATCTGCTATGTGGAGGTTCTGAAGAAAAAACAGACTATATAGCCCCTTTTCTTGCAGGTATAGAATACATACATACTTACTCTCTGGTTCATGATGATCTTCCGGCCATGGATAATGATATGTTGCGCAGAGGGAAGCCTACAACTCATGCAAAGTTTGGGGAGGATTTCGGTATATTGGCCGGTGACGGGTTGTTAAACCTGGCTTATGAGACCATGCTCGATGCGGCAGGGAAAGATAATACAGGTTGTGCCGTACGGGCGGCAGCTGTTATTGCAAAAAAAGCCGGTATCTACGGTATGGTAGGCGGCCAGTCTCTGGATGTTCATCTTACGGGAAAAGCGATACAACCCGACGAACTTGACTTTATATTTAAGCTTAAAACAGGTGCCCTTATAGAAGCTGTTTTTGCTGCGGGAGCTATACTTGCCGGAGCAGATGAAGAAACAGTCAAGGTGTGTGAGCGTATGGGGTCGCATGTGGGAATGGCTTTCCAGATAAAAGATGATCTTTTGGATATAACCGGTACTGAAGAGGAAATAGGAAAGCCGGTAAACAGTGACGAAAAAAACAACAAGACCACTTATGTTACTCTTTTTGGTCAGGAAAAGGCTGAAGCTGACGTGTATGCCCATACAAAAAAGGCGCTGGAGTTATTGGAAAAAACAGGTGATAACAAATTTTTATGCAGCCTGATAAAATATATGGCTGAAAGAAAGTCATAATCGGAGAGCATTATGTATCTGGAAAAAATAGAAAAACCCAATGATATAAAAAAGATCCCGCCATCGGAATATTACAATCTGGCAGCGGAGATCCGAGAGTTTCTTATAGAAAAAGTAAGTAAAACAGGAGGTCATCTGGCTTCAAATCTTGGTGTTGTTGAGCTTACAATGGCACTTCATCTTTCTTTTAATCTGCCTAAGGATAAGATCATATGGGATGTGGGACATCAGTCTTATACACATAAACTACTGACCGGTCGCAAGGAAGGTTTTGATAATCTTCGAAAATACGGCGGTATGAGCGGATTTCCTAAAAGATCTGAGAGTGAGTATGATTCGTTTGATACAGGTCACAGTTCTACATCTGTATCAGCAGGAGTGGGGATCGCTGCTGCAAGGGATATTTTGGGACAACGCTACCATGTTGTGTCTGTTATCGGTGACGGTGCTCTTACCGGAGGTATGGCTTTTGAAGCCTTAAATAACGCGTCATCCATAAAGAAAAATTTCATTATAGTTTTAAATGACAATGAAATGTCTATTGCGCCAAACGTAGGCGGTATATCCGAGATGCTCACCCAGATCCGTATGTCCGACAAATACAGTGAATTAAAAGACAAGGTCATGCGTCATCTTTCACAGATTCCCAGCGGACACGACATTGCAAAAAAACTCAAAAAAACCAAGGACGGGATTAAGCGGAGCATTATGCCCGGACAGATCACCGAAAGTCTCGGGATAAACTATTACGGTCCCATAGACGGACATGATATAGGCGGTATGCTTCATGCTTTTAATGCGGCCAAGAAAGTAAAAGGGCCTGTTATAGTTCATGTTCTTACAAAAAAAGGAAAGGGTTATCATCCTGCTGAAAGTTCCCCGGATTCATTTCACGGTATTTCTCCTTTTGATATAAATACCGGTAAGGTTGTTTCATCCGGTGGCGGAAGATCCTATGCCGGTGTTTTTTCAGATAAGATCTGTGAGCTGGCAGCAAAACGTGAAGATATAATCGGAATTACTGCAGCTATGCCTGACGGTACAGGGCTTAAAAGGTTTTCTACGGAGTTTCCCGGAAGATATTTTGATGTCGGAATAGCCGAAGCACATGCCGTGACATTTTCTGCAGGTCTTGCTGCAGGGGGGGTATTGCCTGTGTTTGCAGTATATTCGTCATTTTTACAGAGAGGCTATGATCAGATGTTACATGACGTCTGTATACAGGGTTTCAAGGTGATCTTTGCTCTGGACCATGCCGGACTGGTAGGTAGTGACGGAGAGACTCACCAGGGGATTTTTGACCTGTCATATCTTGCGTCTATACCGGGGATGACTGTTTTTGCGCCAAAAAATGCACGTGAACTTGAAGCAGGACTGGAGTATGCGGTTAATGAGCATGAAGGACCTATTGCTTTACGATATCCCAGCGGAAAGGCCTCTGATTTTATGGCAAAACGCTGCCCTGCCATAAAACCCGGAAAAGCAGAGGTGCTTTTCAGAGAAAAGGATATAGTTCTTTTTGCTGTCGGACGTATGGTAGAAGCAGCCGCGGGTGCAAGAGATATATTAAAAAACAAAGGATACAGCGTGACCCTGGTCAATGCCAGATTTGTACAGCCCTTTGATACCGCACTTATTAAACGATTGTCCAAAGATCACAGTCTTCTTGTGACTGTTGAGGAAAATGTCCTTTCCGGCGGATTTGGTGAGCATGTGTGTCGCTTTGTACAGGAAAGCCGGCTTGACATAAATGTTAAGGTATGTGCACTTCCTGATGAATATATAGAGCAGGGCAGTGTTCTGGTGTTGTTGAAAAATGCGGGGCTTGATGCTGAGTCCATCGCAAAAACCGTGGAGAAAGAATATGGAAAAGCTTAAAAAAGAGCGTCTGGATGTTCTTCTTGTGTCAAGAGGTCTTGTGCCTTCGAGAGAAAAGGCAAAGGCCTACATAATGGCCGGTACTGTATATGTAAACGGTCAAAAAGAAGAAAAAGCGGGCACAACATTTCCCCTTGACTGTTCTATAGAAGTCAGAGCCGATGAACAGCCATTTGTAAGCCGGGGAGGTTATAAGCTGGACAAGGCGATTAAATATTTTTCGCTGGCTCTGGATGGACTGGTATGTATGGATATAGGTGCATCTACAGGCGGATTTACCGACTGCATGCTTCAAAACGGAGCAAAGAAGGTGTTCAGTGTGGATGTGGGACACGGTCAGCTTGATTGGAAGCTTAGAAATGATGACAGAGTGGTATGTATGGAAAAAACCAACATACGCTATGTGAAACCTGAGGATATAGGTGAGCCGCTGGATTTTGCCAGTGTAGATGTTTCGTTTATTTCTCTTACTAAAATCCTGACACCGGTCAGGGAATTGCTTAAAAATGACAGTCATATGGTATGCCTTATTAAGCCACAGTTTGAAGCCGGACGGAAACAGGTTGGAAAGCACGGTGTGGTAAGGGATAAAAATGTACACGCAGAAGTTATAGAAAATGTTTGTGGGTTTGCGTTTAACGCCGGTTTTGATATAGAGGGGCTCACATTTTCACCTATAAGAGGACCTGAGGGGAATATCGAATATCTGGTTTATCTGAAAAATACCGACCGGGACTCAGTGACGAACGAGTCCGAAAATGATAATCAAATAATGACAGATGCTTTTGTTTCTGAGATATCAGATATAGTCGAAGAGGCACACAAGGAGACAAAGTAATGACAGATGACAATAAAAAAAGTTTTTATCTTCTTACAAATAAACACAAGGATCCCAGCGGGACTATCACAGAAGTGATAGAGAAATACCTTACGGATAAAGGTATGAAATGTGTTAAAAGCAGTGATATGCAGCAGCTTCAAAACACAAGATATTTGTATACGAATGCTGACGACGTACCTGAAGATACGGATTGTATAATAGCTCTGGGAGGCGACGGCACCATACTTCAGGCATCAAGAGATCTTCACCATTTACGTATTCCTATTCTCGGTGTAAACATCGGTACATTCGGATTTCTGACGGATGCAGATAAATGCAGCGTTTTTGAAGCGCTGGACAAATACATGGCTGACGATTATGAAATAGACAAGCGAATGATGATATACGGCGAGGTTATCAGAAACGGGGAAAAGGTTTATGAAAATTTCGCATTGAATGATGCCGTGATAAGTCGAAGCAAGGGATTGAAGGTCATTGATTTCGACATATCCGTAAACAGCGAATATATAAACACTTATTTTGCAGACGGTGTTATTATTTCCACAGCCACAGGCTCTACAGCATATTCTCTGTCGGCAGGAGGTCCAATCATTCAGCCAAATGCAAAGGTGCTTATTGTTACTCCTGTTTGCCCTCATACCGTAAATACAAGAAGTATCGTCCTGGACTCGGATGATGAGGTTATGATAGAAATGACGGACCATAAAATGCTTGGTGAACAAAGGGAGATAACCTTTGACGGTGAAACAAGTTTCGGTCTTGCAAGGGGAGATAAGATATATATCAGGAGATTTCCTGAAATGGCTTTATTTATTAAGACAAACAGGATCAGTTTTCTCCAGAAAATAAGAAAGAGCTTTGCTTAAACATGATAAAGGGAGACTTTTAATGAAAACCGAACGTCATGCAAAAATAATCGAACTCATAAATGAAAAACCTGTCTGTACCCAGGAAGAACTGGCAACTGCTTTGCGCGATTCCGGTTTTGATGTGACCCAGGCTACAGTTTCCAGGGATATCAGAGATCTCAGGCTAACGAAAAGGCAGGATAAGGACGGACGACAGCGCTATGTTGAATCAACGGCAGGTGACGATACACTAAATACCAAATATGCTAATGTCCTGAAGGAAGGTTATGTGTCCATGGCTGTTGCGGGAAATCTGCTTGTGATAAAAACAGTGCCGGGTATGGCGATGGCCGTATGTGCAGCTGTGGATGCTTTCGGTTTCAGAGAGGAAGTGGGCTCCATTGCAGGAGATGACACCATCATGATCGCAGCCCTTTCCCGGGATGAGGCAGAAAGACTTGGCGAAAAAATAGGTAAATATTGCTAAAGGAGAATATATGCTTAGAAACATATTCGTTAAAAATCTTGCACTCATTGATGAGATTGAATTACAGCTTGAAGAGGGGCTTACTGTGCTTACCGGAGAAACCGGTGCCGGTAAATCCGTGCTTCTTGGCGCCATATCCGTAGGGCTTGGTCTGAAAACTCCCGGTGATATGCTTAGGGACAACGGAGAGGATTCATATATTGTCCTGTGCTTTAATCCGGTTTCCGAAGCGGTTGCAAAACGTTTGGAAAACTGGGATATCAAGTCGGATAACGGTACTGTGATCATATTAAGAAAAATTCATGACAAAAGATCTTCTTTTAAGATAAACGGAATAAATGTAACCTCATCCCAGGTAAAAGAGCTGGCTCCGTTTCTTTTAGATCTTCATGCCCAAAGAGACAATCTTTTACTGCTTAAAGATGAGGAGCAGCTCAAACTGGTGGATTCATTTTGTGATTTTGGGTTTTACGAAGTTCTTGAGAAAACAAAAATAAAATATAACGAATATAAGGATATCAGAAAACAATTAAAAGAATCAGACATAGACGAAGAAGAAAAAAACAGGGAACTCGAGCTTATCTGTCATGAGGTAAACGAAATAAAAAGTCTTGCTCCAAAGCCCGGTGAATATGAAGAGCTGGAAAAGAAATTCGAAATATCACAAAATTCCATGAAGATAAAGGAGGCTCTATCAAATGCTCTCGGATGCCTTACATATGATCAGGCGAATATCGCAGGTCTTCTGACAGAAGCCTCATTGGCGGTCTCAAAGGTACGCGACTATGATGAAAGACTGAAAAATGCTGTAGAGGCACTGTCAAATGCTGATTCCATCGTGTCTGATGTTATAAATGAATTAAATGATTATTCATCGCAGATAGAAGGGGATGGAGAGGATTTTTCATTTATAAGCGAAAGACTGGATGTATATAACAGATTAAGACATAAATACAACACCGATACAAATGGGCTTTTAAAGCTTCTGGACGAAAAAGAAAAAAAGGTTCAGCAGCTTGAGGATAATGAAGCATATGTTGCAGCTTTAAAAGAAAAATACTCTAAAGTAAGACATGAATTATCTGATCTGTATAATGTTTTACATGAAAAAAGAGTTGCCAGCGCGGCTTATCTTGCCGGAAAGATAAAGGATGCCGCTAAAGATCTCAATTTTAATACGGTAGAGTTTGAAATAGATGTTCAAAAAGGTAAAACACCTTCTGAGATCGGACTCGACAGAGTATGCTTTATGTTTAGCTCCAATCCCGGGGAAAAAGTTAAACCTTTGAAAGATGTGGCCTCCGGAGGTGAGCTTTCAAGAATGATGCTTGCCATAAAAACAGTTACCGCAGGAATAGCAAGCATAGGTACACTTATTTTTGACGAGATAGATACGGGAATAAGCGGTCGTACTGCACAGAAGGTGGGAGAAAAAATGGCACTTCTTGCAGATAACCGTCAGATAATCTGTATAACGCATCTGCCTCAGATAGCCGCAATGGCAGACAAGCATTTCCTTATAAGCAAATCAGCAGATACAGGACGGAGTGTAACTGATATTAAAGAGCTAAGCGATGAGGAAAGTGTATGTGAGTTGTCAAGAATGCTTGGAGGAAGTGAGATAACAGATAGTGTGATGGCAAATGCCGAAGAGATGAAAGGTCTTGCAAGGGAATACAAACAAAATAATAGAACGTAAGATGTGTTCAAAATCTTAAATTTTACAAAAAAAAGTCGCTAAATACTTGATTTTTACGATATTTACTCATATAATGTCAGAGAACTTGTAAAAAAAATGTAATATTTTTGTAATAAATAGAGGTTCTCATGAGAAAAATCAAAAGATTAAAAATATTTAAGTTTGTGACTATGGCTGCACTTGCATGCGCAGTGAGTGTAACCCCTGTCATGGCTGACGATTTCAGTGAATTTCAGGAAGAAAAGATACGTATAGAAAACGAAAAAAAA
>CAMOUW010000058.1 GCA_946626755.1 uncultured Clostridia bacterium | reverse complement strand
ATATATAACTCCCAGTTCCTCTACTTCTTTGCGAACGTTATGATAAACAAGTTCCGAATCATACTGCGCTCCCACTCCTGCAAGGGACTCTCTTTCAGCTTGGGGTATTCCGAGTCTTTCGAAGGTATTTTTTATATCATCAGGAACCTCTGACCACTTTGCGCTCATTTTTGTGTTAGGACGCACATATGTAACTATTTCGTCCATATTTAACCCCTCTATGGACGGACCCCATTCAGGCACTTTTAATTCATTGTAAATATCAAGCGATTTCAGACGAAAATCCCTCATCCAATCGGGATCATTCTTTTCTTTTGAAAGCTTTTCCACAATTTCCTTTGTGAGTCCCTCTTCTATTCTATAGGCGTCCTTTTCATCATCTTTTATATCATATATGTTTCTGTCTATATCAGAAACTTGAGTTTTTTCTTTCATAAAGTCACCGCCTTACTCAAACCGCGAGAAACCGCTGTCCAGTATTTCTTTCACAAGGCCTCCGTCACCTTCTCCTGCCACTTCTCCCTTTACAATAACATGAGTCTTATCTACATCAAGAGACTGAAGGATCCTTGTACTGTGTGTAATAATAAGTAAAGTGCCTCCGCACTTTTTCATATAGGTCTCTATGCCTTTGGAAACAGTCTTCACAGCGTCCACATCCAGACCGGAATCTGTTTCGTCAAGAATAGCAAGCTTGGGTTTTAACATGAGCAACTGAAGAACCTCTGCCTTCTTTTTCTCACCACCGGAAAATCCGACATTTAAATCCCTTTGAAGATACTTTTCATCCATCTCCAGAAGCTTCATGTTTTCTTCCACTTCTTTTTTGAAATCCCAGAACTTTATGCGCTTTTCAGATCTCTGCTGCAAAGCATTGCGCATAAACTCACTGAGAGTGATACCCGGCACTTCTATGGGCGCCTGGAAAGACAGGAAAAGACCTGCTTTTGCACGCTCATTTACATCCATGTCAGTGATGTCTTTTCCGTCAAAAATAATCTTTCCTTTTTTTACTTCATATTTGGGATGCCCCATAACCGTAAGTCCAAGAGTGGATTTACCTGCTCCGTTGGGTCCCATGATCACATGTGTTTCTCCCTGATTCACATTAAGACAGACATTTTTCAATATATCCTTCTCACCTATACCGGCTGTAAGATTCTGAACACTAAGTAAATTATCAGACATTTTTACCTCTCAATCATTGCAAAATTTGTTGTTTGAAATATTTTTATAAAAATAACTTCTCTACTTTAATCAAAAACTTTTAACCAATATAATACATTATTTTTATAAAACACAAAAGCCCCCTTTTTTCACTTTCCTATGCATTTGTGTAAATTTATGACTGTTGTACGCTTTTGTGACAAAAAAAGCATCCCCGTCATTTAAAGGGATACCTTCTGTCATTATCTAAATGGTCCGTTTTTTACAAAATACTTTCAAGTGTAGCACACGAATAGATCGGATTATTTCTGTATTCCGAAGTATAGTATTCAAAATTGGTCTGGGAATGCTCCAATTGCCTGGAATACAAATGAAATATATCCGCTATCTCGTCAGGCGTTATCCCACCCTTACTGTAATACAGCGCGACACAAAGACGTTTACAGCACATGTATGCAACTATTCCCGTTTTAACAGCGTTTAACGGTTCCAGATCATATACGGATTCCAGAAAAAATCTGTATATATAGTAAAAAAACAACTGTCTGAAGGCCATGTCCTCTTCTTTGACATGTCCGTCAAAATCATTGTATTTTTTTTCATAACCTGTTCCCGGCGGACATTTTTTTAAAAATTCTTCACTTGTTTTTACGGCCTCCATCCAGTTTTTATTTATCAGTTCCATTCCGTCAAAAGATCTGAGATACATGGCTGTAATATCTTCACCGGTGTCTGATGCAACACACTTACGATCCTCATGAACTGTGGACGATCCCGTAAGTTCTTCCTGTAATTTTCGGGTCAGCTTAAGAATTTTTAAAAGGGTCGATTTTAAAGGTCTGTATTTTCCGCTTTCCTCTTTTTCCCACAGAATACTAAAAATCGTCTCCCTGGCTGTTTTCAGTTTTATAAAATCCTCCGGATCTATATCGTTTGGCACAATACTCATATCACCGTCATCGAAGCTTTCAAGACATGCAGGGCATGGTGCGTTTACCATAAGCTGTGCAGCAGTAAAGCATGATGGTGCAAGCCCTATTTCTTTTATGGCACCATAAACATTTTTAAAGCGCGGAAAATCAGTGCAGGTTTCACAAAGTGCCTCTTCTCCCATCTCAGTGTATATATCGCAAAGATTACTGTTATTTAAAAAAGGACAACGCTTGTCCTCTTTAAGCCGGAAAAAGCACCCCTCATTATCCTCCATGGGAATCATAACATCTTTGAGACGCTCTCCCAGTTTTCCGCCTACTTTTTTGTAAAGGGAAAACTTCTCCCTGTCCACTTCAACTTCCCATCCTGCACAACAGGTATCCTCACAAAGGGCGTCTATACATTTGAAATTTTTATAATAATTGGGAACCGTGACTTTCAAATCTGTCCTCTTTCCTTTTAGTTTGAATAAGTTTTTGCACGAAACGTACGTATTCGCTGAATAATGTATATTATAATCGCAGCAGCTACCATAAATATTGAAATGAACTGCGATGTAGATAATACTCCGACACTTCCCCTTACATCATTTCTGAAAATCTCTATAACAAACCTTCCTACTCCGTATAAAACCAGATACAGACAAAGAATGGTTCCCGGTGTACGCCCTCTTTTTCTCATGGCGTAATCAACTATTATTAAAGCAGCGGCAATGGCAAAATTGCCTATGGAACTATATACCTGGGTAGGTATAAGAGATACGCCTGACGGAGCCATGCAGCCTTCCGGGAATATAATCCCCCACTCACCTGCATGAGCATGTCTTCCATAGCAACATCCCGCCATCAGACACCCCAGTCTTCCGAATCCCTGGCCAACAGACAGACCCGGCATAAACAAATCTATATATTTCATGAAAGAAAGTTTTTTTATTTTCGAATAGGCAAATGCAAAAATGAGACCCGCAATAATACCTCCGTATACCACAAAGCCGGAGGAACCGATAACTGACATAGGATCTTTAATAAGTTGCTCATGCTCTACTATCATATACATCAGCTTTCCGCCACCAAAGCCTACGATAGTACTCCAAAAAACTATACCCCAGGCTTTGTCAGGATCGAGACCTGCCGACTTTGCCCTTAGCATGATAAGCAGCACTGCTGCCACTATACCTATACCGATCATGAGACCATATCCATGTATCGGTATAGGTCCTATATTGAATAAAATATACCCCATTGACTCCTCCGAAAAATTTTAAATATTTTGCTTGCATTTTATATCTTTATATGATACTATGCACTTGTAAATGATTGATTCATCATCATTTATATCAATATCATCGCCCCCGCTTTAACAGCGGGCAACCACCGTCACTTTTACCCCCCCTCAGTGACGGTGGTTTTTTTTTTTATAAATTTGCTTTCATATACTCAGCAACATCATCCCTAAATCCATCCATGGTAAAGCCAAGACCCACAGCATCCCAGTAATGCTCAGGATCTCCGTGATTGGTTGCTATCCCTCTGGTATGACCTTCTTTATGGGAAATGATAACCCCGTCTTCAAGCGGATCCAGATCGTACTCATCTGCCAGAATGGCAAACAGCTTCACTGCACTGCTGTATGCTGTTCTGGCATCTTTTTTTGCCTTTCCGGTATCTGTAATGTGCAACACCCCGTCATCATCATAATATTCACCGTCGGTTTCACACATTTCCACACCTATATGAGTAAGCATCCCATCACCTCCGCAGTGCCATGCCACCCTGTTCCAGGGAAGGGTCTGGTACACCTCTCCCGTTTTGGCATCTATAAATGCATGTACCCCGGCTCTTGTATAATCCTCATCACCAAAAATGTCTGCAAACTCCTTTGCACTTGGCGTAGGTGTCCCGACAGAATGAAGCATCAAACCCTGTACCGGAAAATGTCCGCTTCTTTTATAGTTTGGAGAATCCGTAAGAATATATTCCACTATATCCACATTTCCGGTAATCTTTACATCCTCTGATACACGTGCAGACTGCGTTATACCCACAATAGCAGCAATTATACCTGCTCCTGCTATACACAACCCGATAATCAGCCCTTTTTTACCCGGCTTTTTTTCACGCCCGAACTGCGAAGTGTCCATATAATCCCCCCTTTTTAAAAGAATCACTCATCAGGATACAATTTTTCCACTATTCTATCAGGCATTTCAAAATGCTGATAATCTTTTTCATCTTCCCACTCTCCTCCCCATTCAAAACCTTTTTTTGTAAAAAGCTTATACGCAAGATCGTTTTCGTCTATTTTATATGGAAAGTCTTTATCTCTGTCCACATATTTCACACCATTTTCAGGCTCGACACTCAGATCCCCGTCTATTTCCTTAACATAAGGATTGTAACGGGGATTGATATCCACTGCCAGTCCCAGCGCATGCTTTGATACAGTATTACTATGGGAAATCAGTCTGTAGTTGAAAGATGATGAATTGTTGTCCGCCATGGACTTCTCATCATCTGCATCGTATTCATCCACCAGGCGAACACTTTCTATAGGATATTCAGCTTTATACAATTCTTCAAAAATATCAAGAGCGTCGTCTGCTATATACTTATTGCAGATAATCTCTCCTTCTTTCTCTTTTCCGTCCTTATCCACATGAAGAACATGGATATATCTCAGATCCTCTACGGGAAGCGTACAATAATCCTTATAAGATCTTCCCTCTATTCTTTCAAAAATATCATCTGTTATCTTTGATGTATAAAATTCTGACTTTTTTTGAATTTCCTTTTTCATGGTAGTTGTTTCCGCCTCTGAAATACTCTCTGTCACAGCAGACTCTGTTACGGTATTTTCTCCGGATCCGGGATTTCCAAAAGTGCATGCTGACAATACCACACCCGTTAACCCCGCAGTTACCGCTGTCAAAAGAGCTTTTTCCCCTAATTTAGTCATTTTCTAGTTCTCCTGTTCTGTTTTAAACCTGCCGGCTCCCGGAAACCACTTATTCATCCTGCATCGTCTGAAATCCCAGCTATCCTTCCACGATGCATCCATGGGAGTTTCGGCATCCGGGTACAGCTTATAGCTCCAATATATCCACCCTGAAGCCTCCTCCCATGCCTCCAGCTGCAGATCAGCCACCTCTCTGTATCTTCTCATTCGCTCTACTGCTATTCTTTCCTGGTGACTTCCCGGTCTGGGAGAATAATTGTTGGCATATTCATTGCTTATACACCACTCTCCCACCAGTACATTTACATTTTTTTGTACAGCTCTGATCCTTCTTTTAATAAATCCAATGTATGCTTTGTAGCTGAACATATTATGTATCTTTACAAAGCCTTCCATAGCGGATATATATACGTGAATATCCATATAGACATTTTTCATCCCGTTATGATTAAAGAAATCCCCCCACCTGTCCATACGGAAACCATCATGAAAAATAATTGCCTTTTCTTCCGGAAGATACTTGCGAAGCTGGGCATAAGCCGTTTTATAAAACTTTCTTAAAAAGCGCATAGGTATATGTCCGGAACCTTCTGCCTCTTTAGGATCTGCCGCTTTACCTGTGGAAGGGGCAGTCATATATACAAGCCTGCTTATAGGCTCGTTTAGAACCTCTATACCAAAAAGCCCCTGCCTTTTTCCATATCTTTTAGCCAATCTGGTAAGGACATGCAATACAAAAACAACGTCGTCGGGATTTTTATGCCACTTACATACACCCATTATACCACCATTGTCATATCCATTCTGACCACCCGGCGCAGTATGAAGATCAACTATAATCTTAAGCTTGTATTTTTCCGCCCAGTCAAAAGCTTTATCCAGATATTCTATACAGCCTATAAAGGGCTGACGGTCTCCGAAAATAAAATAAGGCACCGGTATCCTCACGGTATTCAGCCCTTGTGCGGCTATCCACCTGAAATCTCTTTCTGTAATATAAGTATTTCTGTGATGCTTCATTCTTTTTTTTAGTTCTTCCCTGTCCAGCGTTCTGGCAAGCCAGGTTTCATCCTCAGCATCCGTACCGTCAAAAAGTCCGGGGTACATCCATTTTTCAAGCACAAGCCAGTTTCCCAGATTCACTCCGCGAATCCGTGACAGACTATGTATTTGTGACATAACAATTCCTTTCCGAATAATATCTTTTATCATTCAACACTTTTTAAACTGTCTATCATATTTATACGCTTTAAGTTCAGATGCGTTATCCGGTTTACTATCAAAGTAAACAATGATGCCATTGCGGCTGAAATAATAAAGCTTAATGGCTTTATCACATTTATAAAACGCGCTTTCTCTATCTCAACCGTAGACACAACAACTCTTGTCAAAAGAATCCCCAGGAGAAGTCCTGCAGCAATTCCCACAATGGTTATTATAACATTTTCTTTAGTGATATAACCGTCTACCTCACGTTCATAAAATCCCAAAACTTTAAGTGTGGCCAGTTCTCTTTTTCTTTCATTTATATTTATATTGGACAGATTGAACAATACAACAAAAGAAAGGACCGCTGACAGAACTATAAGTATAACAACCACCTTATCAAGTGATTTTAACATATTGTCGGCATTTTTTATAAGGGTTTCTTTATATGTGAGATTCAGGGCGTTCTCATTTGAAAGTATTCTTTCCGAAAGCTTCTCTTTTTGAGTATCATCTATATCCGAAAGCTGCAGAAAAATCATGTTGGGCTTGTATTCCAGTCCATGCTGATTCTTCTCATAAGTATTTTCATTCATATAAATAATATGATCAAAGTAGTTTTCGGTTATCCCTGACACTTTATATGTGAAATCGTTTTTATCCAGATCGGTAAAAGTAATGCTATCACCAACCTTAATATTCTTTACTGAAGCAAGCTTATCGGTTATAACCACTTCCCCTGTCTTCAATTCTAAAGGTTTTTTAGTCTTATAATCATTTAATTTTATTACCCCGGATATACTTTTGTTATCTCTTGCAACATAAACACTTATTTCCGAACCGTCTAACTCTCCGTTGATCCTCATGGTATCAGTATATTTGTTTATTTCTTTCTGATCAAAAAGAGAATCAAGCTTTTTATTATCCTCCGGTGTGTCATTGAGACCATTTACATATACTGTGGCATCGAATTTCATCACTCTTTCAAACTGCATCGCAGGAATATCAACTATGGCATCTTTAAGTCCGAATCCCGCCAGCATAAGAGCCGTACATCCGATGATACCGCATATTGTAACAATAACCCTCCTTTTATATCTGAAAATATTACGGATTGTTATTTTATCTGAAAATCTTATTTTCTTCCAAATACCCGGTATTTTTTCTAACAATATGCTTTTCCCAAGCTTTGGCGCCTTGGGTCTGAAAAGAAATGCAGGCTTTTCTCTCATAACCAATACAGCGGTCAATAATCCCGACCCGCTTACTATCAGGATCACAAGAAAATATCCTAAAAATGTGGTCAGCGGATTAAGTCCCAAATGTATCTTCGGTATTTCAAAAAGAATTTTGTAAATGTTTATAATAAGGGACGGCAATATAATAAGCCCCAGTACAGCTCCTACAGCACCTCCTATAGAAGTTGCCAAGAGGGCAAAGCTTGCATATTTTGTTAAAATCCTTTCTCTGGAAAAACCGAGGGATTTTAATGTACCTATTTCCAGACGGTCAAATTCCACCATCCTGTTCATGGAAATAAGACTCACCATAACAGCTACCAGTATAAATACCACAGGAAAAACCTTAGAAAGATTCATAATACTCCTGGCATCCCCGATATAATCCGAATATGTAGTGTAAGACATACGGTCTTCCACATACCACCGCGGAAGATTCAGGCCATCCAGTGTGCTTTGGGCTTTTTCTATCTCATCATCAAAATTGGCTTTTCCCGCTTCATATTCTGCCAATCCGCTCCTGTATTTTCTTAAACCGTCAAGATACTCTTCTTCACCCTTTTTAAGTTCACCTGTAGCTTTCTCAAACAGCTCTCTTCCCTGTGTGTACTGCGAAAGGCCATCCTCATACAGCTTTCTGGCATCCTCTATAGCTGTGCCTCCATCCTGCAGCATTTTCAATCCTGACTCATATTCTGATTTCGCCAGGCTAAATTTTGCCTCCCCATCACTAAACAAGAGGCGGTTTTTTTCATATTCGGCTTTTGCACTGTCAAAAAGAGCTTTTCCGTCATTAAACTGTCTTAGACTGTCCTGATAATCCCTTTTTCCTTTTTCAAGTAGCTTTAAGCCTTCATTTAGCTCATCTTTCTTTTCATCCAGCTGCGCCCATGCCTGCTTAAGGGCGTCCACACCTTCATTATACTGACGCATCCCGTCATCATACTGTTTTTGTGCTTCGTCCAGCTGTTTCATACCCTCTTCATATTCCGCCAGGCCTTTATTGTATTTATCCCATCCTTCCTGTAATGCTTTACGTCCCTCTTCTATGGCAGGCTCCATTTCATCAAGAGCAAGTCTGAGGAAAATGATACGCTCGATAACAGTAGGAACCCTGACATAGCTTTCTATAGCTTCTTTAAAAAGCTCTACAGCTTTTTCAATCGTGATTGAGCCGTCTCTGATACCGTCAGCAATTTGCATTAAAAATTTTCTGACCACGGCTATAATATTAGCAAGGCGCTCCTTCTCCCTCTCAATCACCTCTTCGGGAAATTTTTCAGGATCCATAATACTGTCATATTCTTTTTTTAGACTTTCAACCATAAGCAGAGCTTCATCAAACTGACTCTGTCTTTCGTCCAGCTCTTTTTTACCTTCGTCAAGAAGTTCTTTAGCCTCTGCAGCCTGCTTCTTTTTCTCCTCAAGCTGTACCTTTGCGCTCTCCAATGCAGCTCCGGCCTCATCCAGTTCCTTTTGCTTGTCATTTAAGGTTTTCTCGCCATCAGCTATAAGTTTTTTTGCCGTCTCAGCCTCTGCATCTTTTTCATCAATTGTCCGCTTTGCATCCGCAAGTTGTCCGGCCGCTTTATCTAACTCATGTTGTTTTTCATCTATGGTGATTCGGGCCTGTTCAAGCATATCCCTTGCCGCCGCAAGCTCTGTTTCTTTTCCAGCAAGTTCTGCACCGGCGTCGGCAATAAGTTTTTTGCCTTCCTCATATTCTATTTCTTTTTCTTCAAGCTTACTTTTTGCATCCTCCAGCTGCAGTTTTGCATTATCCAGTTCTTTTCCGTTTTTTTCAAGCTGCTCTTTTCCGTCATCCAGCTGCTTCCTTGCATCCTCCAGCTTTTTCTTTGCCTCTTTTAACTGTGCATCTGCTTCGTCCAGTTTTGCCTGAGACTCCTGTGCTTTGGATTCTATCTCCGACCGGGCCTTTTCACGAATGTTTTTCAGACGGGACTCTCCACGCTCCTCTTTTATCGTTTCTATCCTGTTACGAACATCTTTTACTCTTGCCTCATAATTATCAGATGCTGTCGTCTGGTCTATAGCTCCATCGACTGTCACATATATATTTGTCAAATAGTCCTGATCAAAGTTTTCTTTTGGAGCATATGCATAAAAATGAATTGTTCCTGAACCTATATTGGTTACACCTCTGTGAGGATCAACTTCTACGTTATTGAAAAAAAGCGGACTTTTAACAGTACCTGTAATCGTCACTTCTTTTTCATGGAAGCCTTCGTCCATTATTGTAAAAGTATCCCCATGTTTCATGTTAAAGAATCTCAGCAGATTTTCTTCAACTGCTATCTCATTTTTTTTCTCCGGAAAATGTCCGGATAAAACATCGATTTTATTTATATCATCCGGCGGTGATGATATATTTACAACCATCTCGCTCTTTCCTATATATGCTATAACATCTCTTGAATAAATACCTTCCGCATTTTTTACCCCTTCCAGTTTTTTTACAGCATCCACATCCTCAGGATCAAGTCCCATGTCAGATATTATTTTTATATCATAGTTGTTATGTTCATCCAGATACCTGTCCAGAGTAGATACCATATCCGGTCCTGTAGCCGTTAGACCGATAAAAGTAAAAACCCCAAGGGCGCTCATAATAAGTAAAGCTAAAAACCTTGGAAATGACTTTCGGATATTCCGTATGCTGTTTGTACGGATTCTGTCCTTCATGTAGCTCCTTTCACTTTAATTACCACTCAATATCAGATATAGGCTTGGGTTTGTCAATAATCTGTACATTTTCAACCATCCCGCTTTTAAAGTGTATAACCTTGTCTGCCATAGGTGCTATGGCCATATTATGGGTTATAATGATAACTGTCATTTTTTCTTTTCGACAGGTGTCCTCTAAAAGCTGTAGTATCTGTTTACCGGTTTTATAATCCAGGGCTCCTGTGGGCTCATCGCAAAGTAATAATTTCGGTTTTTTCGCTATAGCTCTTGCTATAGACACTCTCTGCTGCTCTCCGCCGGAAAGCTGGGATGGAAAATTATCCATCCTTTCTCCAAGCCCCACTTTTTTCATTATCTCTTCCGGATCCAAATGATCCTTACAAAGCTGAACTGCTATTTCAACATTTTCAAGTGCAGTAAGATTCTGG
>CAMOUW010000057.1 GCA_946626755.1 uncultured Clostridia bacterium | reverse complement strand
TCATAGAGAACATCATCTGGAATGCTACGAAGGTAAACATTGAGATAGAGCCCTCTCCATTGTAGAGATCGTAAGGGCTGATACCTGCAAGGAAGGCGTTACTGAAGTCGCCGATGATGGGTCCGTTACCGCTGAATGTGAGGGAATAACCGAAGCATACCCACATGATTACGGTAATACCCATGAGACCTACGCTGGCCATCATGGTATCTACGATGTTCTTCTTTCTGGCAAGACCGCCGTAGAAGAAGGCGAGACCAGGGGTCATGAAGAATACCAGGGCAGCGCAGATCAGCATAAATCCGTTACTTCCGAAATCCATACACTTTTACTCCTTTCATATAATGTTTCCCAGGTAATCAAACTGATAATAATACATGAAAATTAAGAGCCCGGTCACCAAAGTTTAATAAATATTATCAGAATTTTATATGAAAGTCAATGTTTTTTAATATTTTTAGGATGCAAAAGTCCCCGAAAATACTGGATTACAAGGGGGATTTACGGGGGAGTACGGCATGGGGTGAAATTTGGGTGGATGGGGGAGGGGTAATAAATCTTAAAAAAGTATAAAATTGGGCGCGGTTGCGTTTGTAAGATTAAGAGGTGAAGCGATATTCTGCGTACGAATAACTATATTTTCTACACGCTGCCGCTTGACGTCGAAAATACAGTAATTCATACGTAGAATTTGAAGGTGGCGGATTTTGTAGGATTAAGGGGTGTCGGAGGGGATGAAAAAAAGCCTGCTTCTTGAGAAAGCAGGCTTTTAGAATATGGTTTATGAGTCTGTGCATTTTTCGCATAGGCCGTAGAAGAAGGTGACGTGTCCGGTTATCCTGCCACCCGGCAGATGTTTTTGGGCTTCGGATATTACGGTGTTTTCATATGAGGGATCATCCATTTCTATATCGCTTATGGAACCGCAATTTTTGCACTGGAAATGGTAATGGGGTTCTGTTTTTCCGTCAAAGTGTACGGAACCGTCTTCGCAGGGCACGGTTATTGCTTCGCCGCGGTCTACAAGGAATGATAGATTGCGGTAGACGGTTCCGAGACTTATCTTGGGAAATTCTTTTATTACATTGTTGTATACTACTTCTGCCGTGGGATGGTCATGACGCGAATACAGGAAGGTTTTAATGGCTTCGCGCTGCCGGCTTTTTTTTACGGTGTGCATAAAAATCAACTCCTTGAAAATAATAATCGTTCTCACTATTATTATTGATATTAACACATAGAACAAAAAGTGTCAAAGAGAAGAAATGTTGTGATAGCGATATGAAAACTTCAGCACTTATGCCCTTCAGACTGTGTCGATAAGATCCACGATCTTTGTGATGGCGTCCTGGAGGTCGCTTTTTCCCATGGCTTCTATGTAGCGGCTTCTGTTTTTGTACAACTTTTCTATGGCTTTTACAAAAGAGGCAGGGGTAATACGGTCTTCCGTAAGTACCATTGAATAGCCCTGGGACTCAAATGAATCGGCATTCAGAAGCTGGTCACCGCGGCTGGAATCCGCCGGGAGCGGAACGAGAAGATTGGGTTTTTTAAGTGAAAGGAGCTCAAATATGGCATTTGCGCCAGCCCGGGATACTACGATATCTGCCATGGCGAGAAGGTCTTTCATTTCCTGATCTACGTATGCAAATTGAACGTATCCTTTTATGTTATCGAAATTGCTGTCTGTTTTGCCTTCGCCGCAAAGGTGAACCACCTGAAATTTTTCAAGAAGGGTGGGCAGTACTTTTCTTACGGCTTCATTTAGATTTTTTGCACCTGTACTTCCACCGACTATGAGGATTACAGGCTTGCCGTGGGAAAGACCGGTAAAACGGTAGGCCGCAGGGACATTGCCTGAAATGAGTTCAGACCTGATGGGGGTACCGGTGAGGTAAGCTTTGTCCTCGGGGATGTATTTTATGGTCTCGGGGAATGTGCAGCATATTTTGTCTGCATAGCGCATGGCAATTTTGTTGGCCAGACCGGGAGTCATGTCTGATTCGTGGATTATAACGGGAATGTCCATACGCCCTGCAGCTACCACAACCGGTACGGAAACAAAACCGCCTTTTGAAAAGACTACATCAGGGCGGAGTTTTTTCAGGATCTTTTTTGCCTGGGTATAGCCCTTTATAACCTTAAAAGGATCGGTGAAATTCTGAAGACTCATATACCGGCGCAGTTTACCTGAGGAAATGCCATAGTAGCGGATGTGCTGGTCCTGTATAAGCTGCTTTTCGATGCCGTCCTCAGAGCCGATGTAGGCAATAAGATACTCTTCGGCACGAAGCTCGGGAAGAAGGGCTATATTTGGCATAACGTGACCTGCAGTACCCCCTCCGGTCATAACTATACGGCGTCTTCTTTTTTGTGTCATAGTTTTTCTCCTGTGTTTTTCCCCATAACCGGGATGTTTTTTTATAATACTGTCGTAAAACTGACAGAAAAATTCAAAATCATTATATCTTAACAGTATAACACGTTTGTGGGGTGGTTGAAAAGAGAAGAAGCCATACTTGGCATAAAGTTTGCGGAGCGCGGTATAAACGTGTTAGAATAGGAGGCATAATGGATTTGAAATTTTACCATTAAATAAAGAGTTGGGAGAAATTTATAAATATACGGACTATTAAAACAGTTTTTACATATTTATAATGTTTATATTTTAGGAGGATTTGGATCATGCTTGGTATTATCGGAGCAATGGAAGAAGAGGTAGAGCAGCTCAAAGCGGCTATGGATGTAAAGAAAGAAGAAACAAAGGCGGGGATGCACTTTTTTTGCGGAACCCTGGAGGGTCTGCCCGTCACCATCGTTCGCAGTGGTATCGGAAAAGTAAATGCGGCGGTCTGTACCCAGATCCTGGTGGATGATTTTAAGGCGGAGAAGATCTTAAATACAGGTATAGCAGGTTCTCTGGATGCCGCTATAGACATTGCGGATGTGGTTATCGCTACAGATGTGCTGCATCATGACATGGATGCCACGGGGTTTGGATATCCCAAAGGACAGATTCCCAGAATGGAGACGCTTTCTTTTGAGGCAGATAAAGACATGGCGCGGATCGCGCAGGAAGCCTGTGAGACAGCGGTGCCCGAGATAGGAGTGCATTCGGGCAGGATCGTCAGCGGGGATCAGTTTGTTTCCGACAAAGAGGTTAAGGCAGGTATCGTGGAGAATTTTGCGGGTAAATGTACGGAAATGGAAGGCGCAGCCATAGGGCAGGCGGCATGGCTGAATAAAATACCATTTGCGGTTATACGTACCATTTCAGATAAGGCGGATGACAGTGCAAGCGTAGATTATCCTGCGTTTGAGAAGAAGGCCATAGCCAATTCCGTAAAAATAGTAAAGGAATTTTGCAGAAAAATGGCATAATCTTCATTTATTTAAGGTTCCTTTTAGGTTCGTACATATAATAATGATCAAGGGAAGCGATTCCCACCTTTCATTTCATAATATTTCCTTTCTAAAAAAGCGGCGAAAGCCGTTTTTTTATGTCCGGAGTGTATCCGTCACGTAAATGTATTTTCAGTTCCTATTTACATTCTATAAGGAAGACATACGAAATGTTCACATGGAGGATAGTGCGACCTGTTAAGGGTATTGATTTATTATGCAAAGAGATGTAAAGTTATGGATATTATTTTTACATGGCAGGTATATTAGGATAATGGAAAATAAGAATAATAATCTGAATGAAAATGATAATACAAAGGAGCTTTTTGAAAAGGTATACACCCAGTTTAAGATGCATTTTTACCGGGAGGTTTTCAGCAATTTTGAAAAACGTGAGGCGACTCTGACTACGGTGGAGACTTTCTGCATGGAGGTTATTTATGCCCTTAAGCGTCCTACGGTAAATGAGTTTGCAAGCTTTCTTCATATGTCATCACCTAATGCGGCGTATAAAGTAAATAATCTTGTTAAAAAGGGATATTTGAAAAAGGTGCAGTCTGAGGATGACAAGCGTGAGTTTTATCTGCAGGTGACCGACAAGTATATGAGTTATTATAATATCAGCGCGTCTTATGTGGATGCCAAGATGGATAAGATAAAGGCGAGAATGTCGGATAAAGAATGGGGCGACTTCAGGCATGTACTGGAGGTTATACTTCAGGAGCTGGATGAAGATATGAGGTAAGACGAGGGGTTTATGTCTACAAGAGATGAGATTTTAAAGCTTCTGGAGGAAAACAGGGGCGCGTATATATCGGGAGAGTCTGTGGCGGAAAGCCTTGGCGTTACACGAAATGCTGTGTGGAAGGCGGTTACTGCTCTTAAAACGGAGGGACACCGCATAGGCTCGGTGAGAAAAAGGGGGTATATCCTGGAACCGGACAGTGATGTGATTTCATTGCAGGGGATACGCCCTTTTTTGTTGTATGATGAGGCTCTTGCCGGGAAGATCCACATTTACAGCGAGCTCGCCTCTACCAATGTGACGGCAAAGGAAATGGCCGTATCAGGGGATTTTGGAGGGCATATCGTGATAGCCGACAGACAGACGTCGGGAAGAGGAAGGAGAGGCCGTGAGTTTTTTTCGCCGGCGGGGGGTATTTACATAAGTTTTATCATAAAGCCGGAGGATATTTACGGGGATAAGGCTCATCTTTTTACCCTGGCGGCTGCGGTGGCAAGCTGTGAGGCTATCGAAGAGGCTGCAGGTCTGACGCCGGGTATTAAGTGGATAAATGATATTTTGCTCCATGGAAGGAAGGTGGGAGGGATCCTTACGGAGTCGGCTCTGGATATGGAGAGCGGAGCTTTCCAGTGGGTGGTCGTCGGGATAGGTATTAATTTTAATATGCCTGAGAAGGAGTTTCCTGCGGAGCTTCAAAAAAGGGCCGGCTCTCTTTTTCCGGAGGTAGATGCGCCTGTTACGAGGAACCGGCTTATAGGGGAGCTGATCAATAAAATGTCGGATATTACGGACAGGGCAAGCTTTGAGGATCCTTCCGGTATCGTTGACAGATACCGGAGGCGCCTGGATACTGCAGGTAAAAGGGTACAGGTTTTTTGCGCGGGTGAAAGCTATCCTGCCATGGCTTTGGATATTGATGACAGGGGAGCCCTGAAAGTAAAAAAGGATGACGGCACCATTGAGGTGCTGTCATCCGGAGAGGTGTCTTTGTCATCTTGTGACTGAGGAGTTTAGGTATTCATTTATGGGAGTGCGCTTTAGCAGAAGCTGTCCTGCAAATACTGCGCATATTATTTTTATTATGTCCCCCGGGATAAATGGGATGACTCCTGCGCTGAGAGCCTGCCATGGCGTAAGATGGAGACTTACGGCGAGCCAGGCGGTGCCGATAAGGTAAAGGATACAGGTGGCGAGTATCATGGAAATGATGCTTGCTATCTTTTTTTGTGCAAAACGGCTGATGAGCAGACCGGCAATGATGGCGGCGGGGATGAAGCCCAGGAGATATCCGCCTGTGGGTCCGGCCAGTTTGGCGACGCCGCCCTGGAAGCCTGAGAATACGGGGAGGCCGGTTAGTCCGATCAAGAGGTATATGATGACGCTTATGGCGCTTTTTTTTGCCCCCAGGAGATAAACGCTTAAGAATACTGCAAATGTGGTAAGTGATATGGGGACGGGTCCTATGGGTATGGACAGGGGGCCCAGTATGCACATTATGGCTGCGAACAGGGCGATGATGGATAGGTCTTTTATTTTTGAATGTTTGGATTGCATGTTATCCTCCTTTCAGATTTTTCCGGTTTGATCTTCATGCAAAATATAATGGGTATTATAACAATTAGAAAATATATGTCAACCTATATTTGATATACAGGTGACTAAAGTCGGCGATGAAGACAGGAGAGGATTCCCTGTCTTTTGTGATCCCGCGAGAAAAGACGACCTGCCGGTCGCCTGAAGTATGTAAAAGGAAAATGAAAGTTTTATTTTATGAAAAGAAAAAGTAATATGGAATTTTTTGAGGGAGGTGGGATTTGGATGTCAATATGTACATATTTATCACAGTAAAAATGTGTTATAATTAACCGCAAGTTTAATAAATCCGACAGCGAAGGTACCCCGGGAGGAAAATGACGAGGGCACACATTTACGAGTATGAAGTAGAAACAAAATTCATAGACCGTTTGGAATTCATCGGTTATGAATACGTCGAGCTAAAAAATTACAATGACGTTATTGATAACTTCAGAGAGCAGCTGACCAGATTTAATGAAGCAAAGATAAAATAAGTAAAAGGAGCCGTAGGAGGGTAAGATATGATACATGGAGGATGTGTATGAGTGAGCATTATGAACCTCCATTTACGATGACAGGGGAATAACAGGCTTAATAGTGGAAATAGGTGAGCTTGTTGGCTCTATTTCTACATATGAAGCTATGAATCCGAATCCGGTTTTGAGGCGTGAGAGTAGGATTCGTACCATTCATTCTTCCCTGGCGATAGAACAGAATACTCTGACATTGGAACAGGTAAGAAGGTGCAAAATGAACATAATGCCGTAATAAATGTCGTAACAAATGAAGATAAAGTGATTTCGTTGCTAAGACAAGACAATAGCCTTTCTGCTAATATGTTGGCTAAGTCGCTTGGAATTACGCAACGTCAGGTGCAAAGGATCCTCTCTAAACTGAAAGGTGAAGGGAAGTTATTACGACATGGGGCAAATAAAAACGATTACTGGGAAGCGATCAATAATTAAAAACGTCATACTCATCAAAGAAATCGTTACGTTGTAAATGCGATAGGTAAAGACTGGCTATACCATTTGCCCAGTGTTGCTATGAACCGTCATGCGTTATTGCAAGAGCTTATCAGGCCGGAGGGTTTTAAACAGGAGAGGAGTACCGGGGGTGATCCTTTTTTGATATTTTTCACACGCTTGAAAATATGTAAAAAAAGTGTTATATTTTATTCAGTTGAATTTTAATAAAATCAAACTGAATAAAAAGGTGAGGCTATGTTCATAGGAAGAGAGAAAGAGTTGAAAGCCTTAGAGGCGGTCTATGCCAAAAAGGGATTTGGTATGACTGTTATTTACGGTAGGAGAAGAATAGGTAAGTCATACCTTATAAATGAGTTTATAAAAGATAAGAAAGCGATTTTTTATACGGCTACAAAGGTGGGAGCACAGCGGAATACTGACTTGTTTTCTAAAGAGGTGCTTAAGGTTCTGGATCCGACGTATAGTGAGGCGGAATTTTCTTCTGTAGAAAAGATATTTGATGTAATCACGAAAAAGGTTAATACGGAGAAAACGGTCATTGTGATCGATGAACTGCCATACTGGGCTGAAAAGGATGAAGCATTGCTGTCTATCCTTCAAAAGTATATTGATACAGAATGGGATAAAAAAGAGATTATGCTGATAATATGCGGATCTTCACTCAGTTTTATGGAAAAAAAGATCCTTAGCGAAAAAAGTCCGGTATTTGGAAGACGTGATTCACAGATCAAGCTTGAAGCTTTTAATTATAGGGATTCCGCGTTATTTGTACCGGAATATTCCCCGGAGGATAAAGCCATCTGTTATGGGATCACGGGTGGAGTTGCAAAGTATCTGGATCTTATAGACAGCAACATAAGTATATATGAGAATATTAAAAAGTTATTTTTCTCCACGGAAGGGTATTTATTTGATGAAACAAGAAATCTGCTTACTCAGGAGTTTACAGATGTAACTATTGTAAATAACATTATTGAGCAGATCGCGAGCGGAGAGAATACTTTAAACACTATATCAGCAAAAGTGGGAGAGAAGGAAACAACGGTATTATATTCTCTTGAAAAACTAATAGAAACGGGACTTGTGGAGAAGAGAAGATGTATCACAGAGGAAAAAAATAAGAAGAAGGTCCAGTATGTACTCAGGGATCATATGTTTAAGTTTTGGTATAAATTTATCCCCAAAGCTGTAAGTGTGATCGAAATGGGAGGCGGCAGCCTGTACTTTGATCAGGTGGTGAAGCAGGAATTACATTCATTTATGGGAAGTATATTTGAGGTTATGTGCAGATACTATACCCTGGAACAAGGAATTCTCGGCAGATTTGATACGTTTATCACAGCAGCAGGTGTATGGTGGGGGACGGAGCCGATGAAGGATGACGAAGGAAAAAGATTTAACCAATCTGCAGATATAGACGTGGTAGGGATTTCTGATGTAGATAAAACAGCTGTAGTTGGTGAATGTAAGTTTAAGAATGAAAAGATAGATAAAGGTGTTTATGAGTCCTTGAAAAGAAGGTCCGGTCTTATATCAGGGAAGTATAAGGTAGTGAAGTATCTGCTTTTTTCATTGAGCGGATTTACTGATTGGTTTGATGATATGAAGAGTGATGATACATTGCTTCTGACCGTTGATGATTTGTATTCGTGATCTCTTTTTTAATAGTAATTTATCATCATGGGAGAATATGAGGTCATTTTTGCAGGATAGGAGTATCGAAGGGTGCTCCTTTTTTGGTGTAAAAGTTGTAAAGAGTTGTAAAAATAATAAAAAGTTATAAAAGGTTATAAAAGATTGATTATTACTGCGTAATAATCAACGTATAAGACTGAAGATTTGAAATAGAAGGTATTTTTTGGGGAAATAGAGGTTATATTTCAGCAGAAAAATAATCTCTTTTTTTATTTGACAAATATTTTTAATGGGTGTATCATTTCATTTAGTTAAAGATATTTAGATAAATATATATAGCTAAAAATATTAACTTAAAAACTTTTAAACAAAATTATTGTACACGGAGGTTTATTATGACTACTTTTGAAAAGGTTACAAATCTTATTAAGGACACTATGAATATCGAGGATAAGGAGTTTACGCCGGAGACTCATCTTTTTAACGACCTGGGCTTTGATTCCATCGAGGCGTTTGAACTGGTGGCGGCTATGGAGGATGAGTTTGGGGTGACTATTCCCGATGAGGATACGGAAGGTCTTAAGACGGTAGGGAATATCGTGGACTATATTGAATCACACAGCTGAAAACATAAAAGTGTCGATATATCTGAAGAAAAGCAAAAACTCAAATAATGCTTTTGTAAAATCAGCCAACACTTAGGACGCAAACGTAGTTCATTTTAATTTAATCACAGGAGTTAAGATGTCTGAAGAAATGATCAAAAATGAGGGAGACGGGTCTGTGGGGAAAACGGAAGTTACAACAGACGAAGAGATTTTTCGCATAATAGACAGGTTCGAATCCTCGGATATTGCGAAGCTTAAGTTTAAAAAAGGAGATGTGCTGCTGGAGCTTGAGAAGGCAGTGGCCGCACCGGGAGGGGATCCATGCGCACCGGCAAACACAGGCGGAGGAACTGTGCTTCAGGAGAGGGAAAAGGCTGTACCGGTCGCGGTGGAAGCTTCTGAAAGTGAAGCCGGCGGGGAAATGGCCGGTGAGGAGCAGGACGGCGCGGTTTTGAGCTCGCCTATAGCGGGTGTGTTTTATGCGGCTCCCTCACCGGGTTCGGCGCCATATGTGAAGGTCGGACAGCATGTGAAAAAAGGGGATGTTGTGGGACTTGTGGAAGCCATGAAAATGATGAATGAGATCACGGCGCCGGTGTCGGGTGTAGTGAAGGTCATAGATGTGAAAAACGAGGACTTTGTTGAATATAAACAAAGCCTGATGATCATTTCCCCTGTTTGAGCAAAGGAGTCGGAGGAGTTAAATGTTTAAACGGATCATGGTGGCAAACCGAGGAGAGATTGCCATGAGAGTCATACGATGCTGCAGGGAAATGGGGATAGAAACGGTGCTTGCAGTGTCGGAAGAGGACAGGAATACCCTTCCTGCCCAGTATTCCACCCATGCTGTATGCATCGGACCCGCGCCGGCATCAGCCAGCTATCTGAATACTGACGCTATAATATCAGCCGCAAAGGCATACAAATGCAGCGCCATACACCCCGGATACGGATTTCTTTCGGAAAATGCCGCATTTGCAGAGGAATGCGAAAAGAACGGGATCGTGTTTATAGGCCCGGATGCCGGTATTATCAGGCAGATGGGAAACAAGCAGGCTGCCAGGGCTTTGATGAAAAAGCATAAGGTGCCTGTTGTGCCCGGATCTGACGGGTTGCTGGAAAATGCGGCCCATGCAGCGAAAGTTGCAAAAAAGATCGGATACCCGGTTCTTATAAAGGCCTCTTCGGGAGGCGGCGGCAGGGGTATGCGCGTGGTAAAGCACGAAAGCGAGCTTGAAAAAGCCTATGAAGAAGCCGGAGCCGAGGCCGGCGCTGCATTTGGCGACAGCTCTCTATATATGGAAAAACTGATACTGAACCCCAGGCACATAGAGGTTCAGATACTGGGAGATAAAAAGGGAAATATCATTCATCTCGGGGAAAGAGACTGCTCCATGCAGCGAAGGAACCAGAAGCTGATAGAGGAGGCTCCGGCAAGGTGCCTGTCAAAATCCCAGAGAAGCGCCCTGTACTCTGCGGCGCTGAAAGCTGCAGGAGCTGTGAATTATGTAAATGCCGGAACGGTGGAGTTTGTTCTGGATGAAAACGGCTCTTTTTATTTTATAGAAATGAATACAAGGGTGCAGGTGGAGCATCCCGTGACGGAAGCGGTGACGGGCATAGATATAGTAAGGGAGCAGATCCGCATTGCGGCGGGAAGAGAGCTTTCCGTAAAGCAGTCT
>CAMOUW010000056.1 GCA_946626755.1 uncultured Clostridia bacterium | reverse complement strand
TAAAACTTTATGGCGCGGATCCTTTCTTCATATGAATACATATCGACCTCCTAAACCCTTAGTTGGTCCAAGATTTTGTCCGCACCTCCGTTTTACAAAAACCGGTCAATCTGGAAATAAGTATTACACTCCAGTATCTTAGAATCTAAAACGACATCTTTTCCGACATTTTTCACATCCGGACTAACTTTTAATTTTGGCGAATTCGCCCTAATTATAAATAGGATTAAATCTTTTTCCCTTATATACAGTCTATGTGAAACTTAAGGAAACTTAAAACCATTTCTGCTAAATACTAATAAACTCCCATTTTAAGCCATTCTTAATAAATCACACTAAACATTTGTACCGTTTTTTGGCCCTCTGTGAAACTTAAGGAAACTTAAACCGACGAAAATACCATCATCCCCAAAAAGGAATGTACCTCATATGCCGCGGTGCAGTATTGGGATCAACCGGTTTAATCAACCCTACTTTCATTGTATCACGTATTATACGTGAAGCCTTTACCTTATCACCCTCTTTAAGCCCAAAAGCCTTTCTAACATCAGTATTTACAATTGTCTCTGAAGTAACAAAAGCAAGACATGACAACATATAACAAGTGCGTATTCGATCCTCTTTACTGGTCATATCAATATGTATAATATCGAAAACAACCTTGTTCATTTACAATTTCATTTACAAAATATTTTTCATTAAGTTTTTTGTAAATGAAAATGTGCCAAAAGACAAGGCCTTAGCATTATCTCATTTACAATTTCATTTACAATTCTAATTAGCATCATTTTTCAATATCCAATTTGAAAGTTGCTTACTTTCTCCGTCTCTGGTAATTTGACCAGAATCCTTTAGAATTGATAACAAATATGTTATTTTTCGTTCCTTTTGATCTTCATTCATAGTATCAGGCTACAGTTGTATACGACGAAAGCACAGGAAAGTATTATAATGGTCGTAATCACGGAATTGAAATTGACCACGATAAAAAGAATCCGTTGCTATTTGGAGATAAGTCACATCCGGGACTGCTTCCTAACAAGTCATTGAATAACCTGACCGTAGGGAATTGTGCAGAGATTCATGCAGTTAATAAAGCACTGAACGATGGAGCAAGTCTGAGTGATCTCACAATGTACACAATCCATACAACGAAAAATTCTTTCGGAAAGGCAAAAGAAGCGTGCAAAAATTGCACCTATGCATTAAAAGGAAATATAAAGACAAATTATACCGGCTGGAAGGAAGGTGAATAATAATGCCTAATAATAAATATGATTTTACAAATGTATCAATGATTGGCAGATTTGCATATGCAGTTATGTGCGCTGAAAGATACGCATTAGCAAAGTATCCTGAGAAAGACTGGAAACCACTATTCAAATGGATGTGGAAGGGGACAAGTGATTATTTTGATGAATGGTATTATAGATTTATGGAAATCCTTCCTGAATATCTATATGAGTTTGATAATTATAAGGATGCAGCCTTTGATTATCTTAGTGAAGAGAACTATAACTATTATGCCGAATTCCTAAAAGATATTGACAAAAATATGGAAGAATTGCTTGTTACTGCTGCAGATCTTACAATGGTTTATTCTTATACAGAAATCCCGGGTAAAGGGAAAGAAAGCATCAACTTACTAAATAAGGCAATAAAAATTCTTGAAGATAATAATATAGAGTTACCTGATCCTGAATCTGTAAGCTTTACACCATTCAGTGAAAAACACGGTTGGGGAGAGAACTTTGACGGAACTAGGCTATCCATTATCTTAAAATAAAGATCAGGAGGATATTTTAAAAAATGGACACTGGAAGGGCTGATAACTATAAATACTACGAAGGCTTCGAAGGCGAACCGGAATTCACAATCACTATTCCTGATACCGACTATCCACCTGCTCACATATGGATCGGCTACATAGAAGACATTTTTGATAATGCAGATTTGTCAGATGGTGGCTGGAAGGGTTTCACCAGAGATTATCAGGAAAACACCGGTGTTTTCTCTAATGGTAATTATACCGTAACGGATATGGAAGAATACCTGAATGATATCATGCAATATAAAGATACCGATTTCCAATACGATGAAACATCCGATGTTTTAGAGCTTTTGATACAAACATTTGAAGCAGCTTTGCAAAAAGGCACATTCGTTAAATTAGAATATTTTTAATTATTCTACCCCAAAAGGATTCACGAAACTTTTCTTCGTGAATCCTTTTTCTTTATGGAATAAGTATCTTACCCAAACACCTCATCCACTGTGCCTGGGGTTATCTTTTTTTATCCTATGTTCAATATGTTTTTTAAATTAGAGAAACACTGTTTCCCCACTCTAAACCGAACTTTCAAGCATTTTTTGTACACGAAGTACGGTTTAGACCCTAAGTTCACACTATTTGAAAGTTTTATTTTTTTAAAGTCTCATCACCTTACAGCTTTTTTATCACCCGCAGCAACCTGTACCGATTAAATCTCTGAATAAAAACATACATCAGATCTATCCCTGCCGCCACGCATGAAGTAATGATAAACACCGGTAAGGCCCCGAACCAGACTACTGCGATTATCGGCAGAAAGCTTGCGACAATTATTATCTCGTGCACGATCTCAGACTGACAGGTGACCTGTACCAACTCCTCAAGGCTGTGCTGCCTGATATCAAAGGATTTTTTATCATACGTGGGCATTTTATCCTTCCACTTTTTTACATTTACAAAATTATAAAAAGCAAACTCCCCCTCGCCCACCAGGAACCACGCCCGTCTGTAATCCGCTTTATTTCCCATAACTGCATTTACAATGACTCCAATGATCAGTCTCATACAAAAATGATAGGCTGCCGTGCCGGATGTGATCGCAAGAGTCAGAAATACAGCTGCATTTGTAAATGTAAAGGCAAAAGAAAAGCATATCGTCACTGCCACCGGCAATAAAGATATGCTAATAAATAATGGCGCCATGGGAATCGCTCTGTCTGACGTCGTTTTTTCTGTCATGGTCTCACTCCTTAGGGCTACTTGTTACAACAGTATATACTTGCATTTTTTTCGACTAGATTTTAATGTTTTTAGGGTTTTACGTCAAATCTATTCGAAATTTTGTCAGTATTTGTCAATTCTTTCGAATACGGAACAGGGTTTTTATTTTAATATTTCCGTCACTCCCCTTTTTTCTGCGGATCCGTCAACTCAACGCTGCCCACGCCACTTTCGATGATGCAGCGTCCGCTGTTACCGTTCTGCACATAGCTGCCATTAATTTCTTTACCGTTATAAATGATCCCGCCGACTCCCGCATCCAGCTCCATATAATAATCAGCCAGACTGTTTTTAAGCTGCATTTTCACCCTGCCAGTGCCGCTTGAGACGTTTATATCCTTTACGGTACAGCCTTCGATTTTTACCTCTCCGACACCTGACTCTGCCGTAAAGTTTCCCAGGCTGGTGTTTGTTACATTTATATGCCCCACACCGGACTCGGCTTTGAGGTCTCCGAGATCGCTGCCGGTTATTTCCACATGTCCTACGCCGCCGTTTATTTCCATGTGCCGGGTTTTTAAGTCCGAAGCCTTCATCTCACCTACCCCCGAATCCAGATAAATGCCTTCAAACTCTGTTTCCGGTGGCAATGTCACGTCAAGTTTGGAATCTGAAACTGATACGTTTAGCGTGAACTTGTCATCCTGCTTTATATTCAGATGACCGTTCACGGCTGTGACTGCAGGCTTTTGCGTGGAATCCCCGCTGTAGGATACCTTAAATGTATCCCCCGGATGTACATTTACCTCCATAATTCCGGAATCGATCTCCAGCACTTTTATCTCCGCGGAGTTACCCTCATAAAGGGTCTCTTCGATATGCTCTCCTTTTATAAACAGCCCTGTCGAATGGACGGCAAGCCCTACTATGATCGCTGCAGCAGTGGCAAGAGCCAGTACCAAAAGATAAATATTTTTGCCTTTTATTTTTCTTTTTTCCGACATAGCTTCCTCCCGAAATCAATCATATATCCGCAGCGTTCTTTTTAATATGATAAACACAAACGCTGCCACCGGCCAGATTATCCACGTAGACCCCCAGCCCCAACACAAAAAGCTTAATATAAGATAAACACATGTAACAGTCGGCCAGAAAACAGAAATAACGGTTTCAGCCCTTTCATTTACATAAGCAGGCTCTGTTTTACCGGCTTTTTCTTCTCTGCTTCTTTTCTCATGTCTGGCATCAGTATCCCCTGCATTATTACTCTCATGCGCGCTTTGGGCATTGGATCCGTCTTTTTTATTAAGGATATCCGCAATGTTTAACTCATCCGCCAGCTCATCGATATTTCCAAACTCAGCGATCACCGTGCCTATCGCTTCATTTTCAGAAACGCCTTCTGACCTCAGCTCGTTATATTTATCCTCCATCATGGCTCCCAGCTCCGCTTTCGCCCGCACAGTCTCCTCCGTCTCAGGCAGCGGCGCGAACATGGAATCAAGGTAATTTGTAATCGTATCCATAACCGGTCAACTCCTTACTATTTCTTTTACTCTGCTTTTCTCAGATACTGCAAATATCTCAGTTCCTTATAAAATGCTCCACGACTTCCTTGGTCAGCTCCCACTCTCTGCATTTTTCCAGATAATATTCCCTTCCCAAGTTAGTTATCTGGTAATATGTGCGCCGCTTTCCATTTTCAGCGATTTTGGAATAAGACCGGACATATCCGTTTTTTTCCATCCGTGTAAATGCTGAATATAGTGTAGTCTCTTTGATCACATACTTATCCTTAGACATCTGTTTTATGCTTTTTGAAATCTCATATCCGTAAGAGTCTTGATCCATCAGTAAAAATAAAATAATGGTATCGTTGTACCCGCGGATAACATCACTGCTTATTCCTGCCATAATGCCTCCGGTCTTTACTACGTCTGACATACTACTACTGTCGTAGTAAGAGTTTAACAAATAAAAAAAGGACTGTCAATGAGCGCGATCAGATTACCGCTCAAGATCCATGTCCTTTAGTATATACTGTCCACTTTTTTCGAATAAATTTTAGCATTTTGAGGTTTTTACGTCAAATCTATTCGAAATTATATTGCAATTTGCCAATTTATTCGATTATCAGGCGGATGTTTTTTTTGAAATATTTTAATATTCACATAATAACAACGGCAATCTTCCTTATATCTTCTATTATTACATATTTATCCTGTCGTTGAGCCGCCGGATCCTGTGTCGGCTTATCATATAAATGATAACCCATATGGCCAAAAATCCCGCCACAAATATCACGGTAAATATCCATATTGCTCCGTTTGGCAGATACCCGTTCACCAGATAAAATATAAGATAATCAAAATACAAGACAAGCATGTGTATAAATACAGCCAGTACGATATGTAGTCTTTCAATCTTGTAAATGTAACTGATTCCCCCTGCTACAAATGCCATAGGCACCGATGTCAGCACACTTCTTACCAACTCATCTACACTTACACTCTCCACTACCCCGGCATTTTTCAGACAGGCATACACGATCGCAAGAACTACCGGGCCTATCCAGGCAGACGTAATTCCTCTTAAAATCATTTTTTTAAAATGACTCATAATCCCAACCTCCTTTTTATTTCTGCAAAACATCTTCTTGAAACATAATCTCTGTATCCGCATTTAAAAACTACATCCACACCGCCGGCTATGGTGGTGATAAATTTAAGGATTGCCTTGCGATTTGCTATGGCGGACTTGTTGATTTTTATAAACTCAGCCGGCAATCCGCTTTCTATCTCGTAAAGACGCTTACGCAGCAAATACTGTTTGCCGTTATCCGTTACTGCAAATGTTTTTCCATCAAGCACTGTAATACACTCTATTTCATCTATATTAAGCAGCCTGATCTCATCTTCCGAATAAGCCGCCAGGGAGTCTCTTTGTATATTCTCTCCTGTTACCAGCGCTTCTATCTCATCAATAACACCGGTCCGCTTATGTACTGTCGCCACAACCTCTTCCTCTTTTTCTTTATCTATTATCAGTCTGAAATTCATCCCGTCCGGTATCCTCCTTTCGGATTCCATTATACTTATTTTTGACAAATGTTGGGGCATTTAATAGTAAACGGTAATAATTTTGCGGTGAACGGTATAAAAAACAAAAAAAGCCGCAGGCTTTCCCTACGGCAGTATCCTCATTTATCCCTTTTTCCTCCTGTACACAGTCCTTATATATCATATAAGCCAAACCGGAACATACCAATTTTTTTCATCCACAGGAAGCAAATCATTTGCCATGCATATCACACTTCCTGTTCCAATTTCCACTTTCAGAGTCTCTAATCCGTCAAAAGGGTTCTCTTGTGTGACAGGCTCAAGAACACGAAAGTTCTTAACAGCGTTTTTACCCGGGGACGCTGCTTTTTTTATCTCTATTGGTGAGAGCACACCGTTTTGATATAGCAACAGGTCGATTTCCTTTTTATCTTTATCTCTGTAATAAAATATAGGCGGTTCTTTTCCCGCGTTTAAAAAACTTTTGTAGATTTCCGAAAATACATAACTTTCAAAAAATGCACCTGACATTGCGCCCTTTTCCAGAGCTTCATGATTCCCCCATTTCAAAAGATATGCGGCAAGACCGGTGTCCAGGAAATGAACAAGCGGCATCTTTACGACCCGTTTTAATGCATTATTGTGGTACGGCTGAAGAAGCGCAATAATGTGAGATGATACCAGAATGGACAGCCATTTTTTTGCCGTAGGAGATGAAATACCTGCGGCATTTGCCAACTCTTCGTACACAATTGGCTTTGAGGTGTGAGCCGCAACAATCGTCATAAAATTGTAAAATTGCATCTCGTCAGCGACCTGTGCTAAATCCCTAATGTCTCGCTGCAGATATGTATCTGTATAGGATCGATAATACATTTCCCAATCCATGTCATTGTCTGCATAAAGTTGAGGCATAGAACCTTTGAAAATCCGGCTGTATATTTCATTTAGACTCCGTGGCTTTCTGATGACCATACGCTTCATAAGGTGTTTGGGATCTGTTTGAAACGGTTCGCTTGATTCCCCGTAAATCTCTGCATCTGATAATCCTAATAAGTTGACGATACCAACCCGACCCGCAAGACTCTCGCTTACATTATTCATAAGTCGAAAAACCTGTGAGCCCGTAATCCAAAAATCGCCCTTCTTTTTGGATCTGTCTACATTCATTTTTATATAGGGCAACAATTCCGTTGCATACTGTATCTCATCAATAAGCACCGGAGGGGAGTATCTCTGCAAAAAAAGTGCCGGATCGTTCTTGGCTAAGTATCTGGCATCCGGATCGTCCAGAGTGACATACTTTCGATCTATTCCTTCATTTTTTTGAATATCTGTAAGTCTTTGCAGTAAAGTAGTTTTACCAACCTGCCTGGGACCTGTTACCAACAGCACCGGAAACATTTTCGATGCCTGCATAATTGTATCCTCGGCCACTCTTTTTATATATGCCATGAAATTATCTCCTTTCGATTATCTGATATATGCTTTTTTTTAAAGACGATATACGTCTAAACTAAATTCGGGTTTTATTATAGCCAAAATTAAGGTATTTATCAACAAAAAACCGTCTAAATTAAAATTACAATTTAATTTAGACGGTTTTTTGACATTAATATGCTTGTTCGGCATATCGTTTAAAACAACTTCTTCCTTCTATACACAGTCCTTGTGTACTTTATCTCATCACCGCAGGTCTCTCCTATGGTGACCTCAAAATCCCCCGCATCAAATTCCGGAAAAAAAGCATCGCCGTCCTCAATCACCGTATGGATCTCCGTAATATACATCACATCCACAAGTGGCAGCGCATCCCTATATATTCCGTATCCTCCCGCGAAATACACATTTACACCGGCAGCGGCTTTTATAGCTTGTTCCACGCTCCTTACCGTGCAAATATTATCTCCTTCGTATTTAGAACTTCCGGAAACCACGATAATCCTTCTCCCGGGCAGGGGATGCCCAATCTCTTCGTAGGTCCTGCGCCCCATCACCACTGCATTTCCCATGGTAAGCTCCTTAAACTGACTGAGCTCCCCCTCTATATCCCAGGGGATCCTTCCTCCCTTACCTATTACATTATTCTCCGAACGGGCTACGATAAGTCCTATCTCTCTTTTATTTTCCATTCTTACAACCTCTTATCTAGAAGACACGGGTGGAAGACACGGGGACGGTTGTAGTATCGTGTAGCAGTCAATTGCAATCTCAGGTCCCAGATTGCGATTGACCAAAATTTATTTGTCCTTCTTCTCAACAGTATACATATGACAATTTTCAGAGAATATTACTCTTTCCAAGATTACATTTTGAACATAGAGTTTGTAAATTTTCAATTGTCGTTTCACCACCTTTTGACCACGGAATAATGTGATCAACATGCAATTCAACTGATGAGTCTTTTGCTGGCGATGCACCACAGACACAACATTTGAAATTATCACGCATTAGCACTTTGAAACGAATTCTCAAATTAATATCTCGCTTGGTTTTATGACCTAATGACTCTTCTAACGTTTCAACATCCAATGCTTCTATTGTATTTTCTTGGTTAATATATGAAACAAATTGTTCTAATGCAGATGACCATTTCCCGAATTTTCTTAAATATGCACCACTTGAGATTGTGGAAAGATTTTTATCGTCCATATCTCGTCTAGTAGGTTGATACCCCTTTTTCTTCCATACTTTCTCAATATTTTCAAACAATTGCTCAACAGTCCAGAACTGTTGTGAAACACCAATATTTGCTTTCTGTAACGCTTTATTCCAGGTACCAAATCTTCTACTAATTGTGCTAGTATCATATTTTCCATGTTCACGATACTCCCTCATAGTCATTTTTGAAAAACCATTTTCTTTTGCTACTTTTTGCAAGTCTTCAATAATCTCATTATCACTAGGACTGTAATTATATGGATGAACTTCATATTTCATTTCAACTCTCCCAAAATAAAAAACGCTTATTTTTGTCTCGAAATAACTAATTATTCATATGGTTATTTTACTCACAACATTTTAGATTCATTGTATCATCTGAACCTCAAACTTCCCTAATACTGCGCAACCGGAAGCACGCCTACGTTCTGTATCCATTGACCGGCAAGGAACAAATTCTCAATACCGCTTGATCAGGTTGAAAACAATCTGCTCCATATCAGTCATTTCTGCATTTATCAGGACATTTGTACTGACAAATGCAAAGAAAAAACATATGCTTCTTTTCTGAATATCCATGTAACTTTTTGTTTATTGCAATAGTCATTTACTCTCTGGAATCCTGTTCCTTCTTTTATCAGACTTATGAGGAAATCATCCCCCATGCCTCCATAAATTCCGGCTTCCCCTGCAATGCCCTGTTTGCAGGGCTGGTGGACGGCAGATATACTGCGTGGATCCCTGTCTGATCATAACAATACCTTTCATAAAGCCGTGTTGCTGTCTTTCCTGTAGTAAACACCTTTGTTATCCCGGTTTTCTCCAACAATGTCTTAATATCATTCGGAACTGCATTTTTTATACTCACATCGTCCGCACCCTTTATATCGCACTCCGCTATTACATCCCATAAAGCAATTCTGTTTTTAAGACAAAATTTTCTACGGTCACCGGGATCCGTTCCGGGTTCATCCACCCCTAATACAGCTGATAAAGTCTTCCAAAAGACATTTTGCGGATGCCCGTAATAAAAACCATTTTCCCTCGACTTAGGCGACGGAAAACTGCCAAGGATCAGGATGCTTGAATTATCGTCATAAACCGGTCCCCACGGGTATGTTAAGTGTAAATATTCATTTTTAACCAAAATATCTCAATTCTCCCTTTATTCTAAAAACCAAGCGACTTTTCGACCCATTTGTACTAAAAATCAAGTGACTTTTTATTGCTGTCAGCTCTTTTCTAACAGTTTTCTATTCATTCAAAAATTCCTCGTTGATTTTCCAGTATCCTCGTGTAGAGCCTACTCTCGAGATTGTCTTAGCTTCCGACATAGCTTTCATATACCTTTGAAGAGCTTTATTTCTCGGATCAGAAACACCGCATTTTAATACCCTGTTACCTCATTCTTTCTTATCCACTCCAAAAGTTCCTCATACCCCATGCTGCCTTCAGCCAGGGCAAAACCGACACGGACTATCTCCTCATCACGGCACTCAACATGTATCCCGTTTACTTCCAGAAATGTAAGCATGACATATAATCCTATACGCTTATTCCCATCAACAAAGGCATGATTGGAAACCAGTGTAAAACCCAGTCTTGCAGCCTTTTCTTCTTTTGTAGGGTATAATTCCTGCCCGTCAAATGTAGCAAAAGCACCCTCAAGCGCCGATTCCAGCAAAGCTTCATCACGCACACCGACGCTTCCGCCTGTTTCCTGCGCCATAAGTTCATGAAGAAGAAGCACCTTATCCTTTGAAAATTTTATCATTTCGCCAACTCCTCAAATGCCGGTTTAAAACGGGTCATGACCCGCTTCGCCGCTATATCGATCTTTTCATCCTCGGTTATCTCCATATCCGGTTCTTTTTCAAGATTTACAAGTTTATATTTAGGACGGTTATTTTTAAAAACCACCGCATCACCATGTTCATCTGCAATACGCACCGCTTTGGAAAAATTCTGGTTGGCTTCGGTTATAGATATTATTTTTCTTGTATCAATTATCATAAAAATCACCTCTATGTAAATATAGTATTATTATAGCTATTTTTCAAGGCGTTTTGATATCTTCCGTTTCTTGTCTTTTTTATTTTATCAGGTCCGCATAGCTGCATACGGCTACCACACTCCGCAGATCCT
>CAMOUW010000055.1 GCA_946626755.1 uncultured Clostridia bacterium | reverse complement strand
TAAAAGTGTTTTTTATGTCAAATTACCCGTGCCTTTCCTCACGCTATGGTGTATAATAAGGAGTGTAAATAAAATTCACGGAGGAAAAAAATATGACAAGAGAAGATTACTGGATCGTAACAGGAGACACAAAAACAAGGACATTTATAAACGAGCGCATCCTCACCCTTGCCGAGTCCATCGGACTGGACATGAACGCAGGACTCAACGAATTGGCTCGTGCCGTATATGAAGAATTCAAAGGCGCAGGAGTTTTTGACAAAGAAAATATAGACAACGCAACTTCTGTTTCAAAGCGCGTAACATTCGAAAATATCGAAAACAGACTTTCCGATGACGTAAAGGAGAGCGTTCAGAAATTCGAAAACTGCATCATAGATATAGAGGCCGACCTCGACAAAGAAACCCTCAAACGTATAAACAGTATAGGCCAGGGCGTTATCGACAAAGACGACTATATCGACAACATCTGATAAACCGGTCATAAAACAAAAAGCGGGGACAATATCCGACATCGGGACATTATCGAACCGTCGTCACTTAGGCAGCGTTCTTTGCTGCCTTATGTGACGCTACGGTTCGATACGAGCGAAAGCGCTCCCGATTCGGTTTTGTTCCCGCTTTTTATTGGTTTGTGACACTTCTTTAAAAACTCTCCAGTCAAACTTTGACTAACTACAGTCTACAAAACCAATACTACATATCTCTTAGAAAACTTTTTCACCAGTTGTATAACAAAAAGCGGGGACAATATCCGATCCGGATTTGTTCCCGCTTTTTATTGGTTTACTTACTCATATTTTAGAGATGAAGCACCCTGTCCCTGATCTCCTGGGTTCTTCCCTGATTCCAGAACTGTGTTCCGATATATCCGCAGGTACGTCTTGCCACATTCAGCTTATCCTGGTTGCGGTTGCCACAGTTAGGGCACTCCCACACCAGCTTATTATCGCCATCATTTACGATAGTTATCTCGCCGTCAAAACCGCACACCTGACAATAATCACTCTTTGTATTCAGCTCAGCATACATAATATTGTCATAGATGTACTGCATAACCCCAAGCACAGCCTCTATATTCTGGCTCATATTGGGCACCTCAACGTAGCTGATAGCACCGCCGGGGCTGAGAGCCTGGAACTCAGACTCAAACTTCAGTTTTGTAAATGCATCGATCTCTTCCTGAACATGTACATGGTAGCTGTTCGTTATATAATTCTTATCCGTCACTCCCGGTATAATACCAAATCTCTTCTGAAGAGCCTGTGCAAACTTATAAGTAGTAGACTCAAGAGGAGTACCGTAAAGACTGAAAGAAATGTTACTCTCCGCTCTCCACTTGGCACATTTATCATTCATAAACTGCATAACCCTGAGAGCAAAATCCTTGCCGTCCTCGTCGGTATGGGAAACCCCCTTCATATACTGGGTACACTCATTAAGACCTGCATATCCCAGAGAGATAGTAGAATAATTGCCGTAAAGAAGCTTATCTATCTTCTCACCCTTTTCAAGACGCGCAAGCGCACCGTTCTGCCAAAGGATGGGAGCTACATCCGACGGAGTGCCAAGCAGTCTCTCATGTCTGCACATAAGCGCCTTGTGCGCCAGTTCGGTACGCTCCTCCATAAGCTTCCAGAACTTCTCCTCATCCTTATCTGAAGAACATGCCACATCTACCAGATTCAGTGTAACAACACCCTGGTTAAATCTTCCGTAGTACTTGTGGGCGCCTCCCTCACCGAGACCTTCCACATCCGGTGTAAGGAAAGAACGGCATCCCATGCAGGCATATACGTCACCGCTCTTAAGCTCCTTCATTTTCTTTGCGGAAATATAATCAGGCACCATACGCTTTGCAGTACATTTTGCAGCAAGAACCGTCAGATCCCAATACTTAGAGCCCTCACGAACATTGTCCTCATCCAGCACATAGATAAGCTTGGGGAATGCAGGTGTGATATACACGCCCTTTTCATTTTTAACGCCCTGGATACGCTGATTGAGAACCTCTTCGATAACCATAGCCAGATCATCTCTGGTCTGACCCTCGGGCACCTCGTCAAGGTACATAAATACTGTCACGAAGGGAGCCTGACCGTTTGTAGTCATAAGAGTGATCACCTGATACTGGATCATCTGCACACCGCGCTGTATCTCATCTCTTACACGAAGCTCTGCCACAGCCTTTATCTTCTCTTCGTCAGCCTCCACGCCTGTCTTTTCAAACTCTTCCCTTACCTGCTTTACAAACTTCTCACGGCTTACCTGAACGAAAGGCGCCAGGTGTGAAAGGGAGATACTCTGGCCGCCGTACTGAGAGCTGGCGATCTGGGCAATAGCCTGGGTAGCTATATTACAAGCTGTTGAAAAGCTGTGGGGCTTCTCTATCATAGTCTCGCTGATAACAGTTCCGTTCTGGAGCATATCCTCAAGATTTACAAGACAGCAGTTGTGCATATGCTGGGCGAAATAATCAGAGTCATGAAAATGTATGATGCCCTGCTCATGTGCCTCAACCACGTCAGGAGGAAGAAGAAATCTCTTGGTGATATCCTTGCTCACCTCTCCGGCCATATAATCACGCTGTACGCTGTTTACCGTAGGATTCTTGTTGGAATTCTCCTGCTTTACCTCTTCGTTGTCACACTCCAGAAGGCTCATGATCTGCTTGTCAGTAGAGTTGGACTTACGGACCAAAGCTCTTTTATAACGATAAGTAATATACTTTCTTGCTACAGAAAACGCCTTGTACTGCATGATCTGGTTTTCTACAAGATCCTGTATCTCCTCTACGTTCAGAGATCTGTCCATGTCTGCACAGATACCCTCCACATTTTTTGCTATATGCTGAATCTGGTCATCGGTCATCCTTTCAGCAGGTATAACTTCATTATTGGCTTTTTCAACAGCGGCGATGATCTTCCGGCCGTCAAATATCATCTCGGAACCGCTTCTCTTTATAATCTTCAAATCCTACTCCTCCTCAAAAATAAATATGCTGTGTACGCAATACTTGTTTGTACTTATGCACCGGTATCACGTAATATTTCGTATTGTCCGGCAACCGGCATACCGCAACCAAAAAACGAAAAACATAAAAAATGCCGGCAAGCAGGGGTTTTACTGTCTCCCCCGTCTTACTGGCAAGATAATACTATATATTGTATTTGGTGTCAAGTATCCAACTATATATTGTTTGTTTCTTTACATTCCTTTATCAATAGCTTTCAGCAGTCTTTCCACCGCTTCCCTGTTTGAAATGACCTGCATATGATCTCCGGGAATAAACTCGTAATCCGCCGTAGGCATGATATTGGTCACGCCGTTTCTCACAACGCCGATAATATTTATCCCGTACTGTGCCTGGACTCCTATCTCTCTGATGGTCTTTCCCGCCCATGACTTTAGTATAGGCACTTCCACGATAGAGTATTCATCATCCAGTTCCATATATTCAAACACATTGTTGGCGCTGCAACGGGCTGCCAGATTGTGCGCCACATCCCTTTCGGGGTAAATAACCTCATCCGCTCCGTTCTTAAGCAGAAACTTAGCCTGTATATCACGGCTGGCAAAACTTATCACATATTTTGCCCCCTGTTCCTTTGCAAGATTGGTAACCTCCAGGGAATTCTGGAAATCATCTTTTATAGTGACAATAACCACATCGAAATTGTTCAGTCCCAGCGCCTGAAGAACATCAGGATTGGTGCAGTCACCGATGCGGGCACTTGTGACCTCCGTAAAAAAATCCCTGATAGCCTCTTCATTCTGGTCAATGATCATAACCTCATTATCCAGGTCCAGCAGTTTTCTGCAAAGATGCTGACCGATTTTACCCATACCTATAATAAGAATAGACTTCATAATAAGCCTCCCGTCTTAACCGTGTTTTTCACTATATGTCCCGTATATCACAGAGCGGTTTCAAAATCACACAACACTCTGCAGAATGCTCACTTATAAATCCTAACATGTGAATATACTGTTTTTTCGACGTTTAAAATCAACCCACATTGATCTTTTCTTCAGGATACTTTATATATGCCTGCCGCCTGTTGCCCCTGAAGGAAACCGCAAATGTCACCGTTCCCACTCGCCCGGCAAACATTAGCAGCATCAGCACGATCCGGGATGCCGGCATCAGGCTTCTTGTTATCCCGGCGGACAGACCCACCGTGCCCATGGCAGAAAACACTTCCAACAGCAGATCGTCCATGGGCAGTCTTTGGATCCCCGAAATAGTAAGGAGAGCCACCAGCACCAGTCCTATATTCAGACCGAACACCATGGAGGCCATCTTAATATTTTCATCTCCTATCCTTCGTTTCAAAAGATGTACTCCCGTGGAGTTCGTCAGGTTAGAGAATATATACGCCCCCATTACAACAATGGTAGTGGTCTTTACACCGCCGGCCGTGGATCCCGAATTGCCTCCTATAAACATCAGGAAGCATGTAAGTAGCTTGCCCGCCTGGGTCATATCCCCCAGCTCAGTGGTATTAAATCCGGCTGTTCTCGGAGTAACGGCGGTAAATATAGCCGCCATAAGCTCCTGTCCGGGGGACATATTCGCAAAGAGATTGTTGTGCTCAAATATTATAAACAAAAATGTCCCGCCGGCAACAAGTCCCACCAGCATGATCAGGACCACCCTGGAATGAAGACTGTATTTTCGGAAATGAAGCCCGCGCTCCACTATATCATCCCAGACAACAAATCCCAGGCCTCCCACAAGGATCAGTCCGATGATGGTAAAATTTATCACCGGATCATCCCATACAGCGGTAAGCGATGAATACTGTCCAAACCGCCCCATAAGGTCAAAGCCCGCATTACAAAAGGCCGATATGGAGTGAAAGACACCGTACCAGATACCACGCCCTACGCCCAGCATAGGTATAAATCTGGTACACAGCAGGGCGGCACCTATAGCTTCTATGATAAAAGTTCTGACAAATATTTTTTGCAGACTGTTTACGATACCCCCCAGCTGAAATGCATAGGTACTCTCCTGAATCATGTTTCTCATGTTCAGACCTATGCGCTGTCCGAAAATCCGATACACGATGGCGCTGATGGTTATGACTCCCAGTCCGCCCACCTGGATCATACACAGAATAACCACCTGGCCGAATAAGGACCAATGGGTAAATGTATCGTGTACCACAAGCCCCGTAACGCACCCTGCACTGACTGCCGTAAAAAGACAATCCATGAAATGGGTCACCGTACCATCTTTTGAGGCTATAGGCAGCATCAAAAGCAATGCACCGGACATGATAACTATTATGAAACCCAGCGCCATAATCTGGGCATGGGTCATTCCTTTTCTGTGCTTTTCGTGATACATAACCGCCGTTACGTCTCCTTTAACTGCCGGTGTGGCAATAACATTTTAATGATACTATTTAAAGCTGTGCACATACTGCCGGAAAACTCACATCCGGCATCACAGCACTTCGCCTATTTGTGACGGAACATCTGCCACACCCTTTTCTCCTGCTATTTTTACAAGTTCATTTCTGTCTCTGAAGCCCCAGCTCACCAGAACACACGGCACTCCTGCAGCCGATGCAAACTCATAATCCACTTCCGAATCCCCTACATACAGCACGCGTCCCGGATCCAGTTCCAGCTTGGAAAGGACATAACGCATCATTGCCGGAGCCGGTTTTCTCTCCAGAAAATCGGTGCGACCCAGGGTAAAGTCCACCAGACCCGGAAAAAACGAGCTGCTGAGCACTCTTGCCACGTCATCATTTTTATTGGTAATAACCGCCACTTTGTAATTTTGCGCCTTCAGCTCTTCCAGAAGATTTCTTATTCCATCGTAAGCATACGTCTTTTTTTGCGAATGCTCTGCGTAAAAATCCGAAAACTCCCGTATACAGGTTTTAAACTCTTCTTCGGTTATGTCTTCGGGAAGAAGTTTCTTTAGGAGATTTATAATACCGTTTCCCAGCTCAGGTATGACCCTGTCTTCCGGCACAAGGGGCAGACCGTGTATACCTCTGACATAATTCATGGCAGCCGTCAGATCTCCTGCCGTATCCAAAAGGGTCCCGTCCATGTCAAAAAATACTGCATCAAACCGTCTGCCTGCTATACCGTCACTATGGGTATAGCAGGCGGTTTTTGAAGCCGGACATGCCGTGTCATCGCAGGTGGCGCACCCTCCGCTGTTTTGTGAGCATTTTCCTCCTGCTTTACGATTGCCTGTCCTTGTCCATATAAACGCAAGAATAACGGCAGCAAGAACTATTACCGTCGCAATGACTGTCCCCATGCAATCTCTCCTTTCCCGGAAAGCTGACGGAGGGTTTTAATAAGCATATAAGCCTCTATCCCTGCACTTATACCATTGATCACTCTTTTCTTCAAAAACATGCCTCTTATGTTGAATGCAAGACTGGTCCCGTGCAGTGCGGCAAGCAATATGAGTCCGTTTTTTGAATTTAGAAAATCCCCCAGTTTAACCAAATATGTTTCTAATTTCTCCTTCATGCGCCATCTTCTCCTTTCGGAATATTTTAACAGAAAAACTGTAAAATATATTAACTATGATTATAATCAGTCAGCATTTTTTTGTCAAAAAAAAGCGCTGTGTTATATCGGATAATAAAACACAGACGCTTATTTTTGCAACAAAAAAGCGCGAGACGGGATTCGAACCCGCGACCCCCTCCTTGGCAAGGAGGTGCTCTACCAGCTGAGCCACTCGCGCAAGCACAATATGTATATTACACTAACATATTGTGTCTGTCAAGGCTTTTTTTATATTTTTCCGTTATTTTTCCACATCTTTTAAAGCTCGAAATACCATACGCGGTCTATCTCATCAAAGCCCACATTTTCATAAAGATTTACCGCTGCATCATTGGTGCTTTTTACGTTCAGGATAACCGGCAAATCCTTTTTGGAGAATACGTCATTTAGAACTCTTGTCACCAGGGTCGTACCGAAGCCCTTATTGCGAAGCGCCAGCTCCACGAACAGACGGTAGAGGTTGGTAGCATTTGGCTCAAAATCCAGTTTCAGGGAGGCTATCTCTTTTCCGTCAGATGATAGTGTATATACCTTGGAATCATCGCTTTGCTTCACCTCTGTCTCCACACCGGCCTTGTCCACTACATCCTGTACCTGCGGCGACTTCATAAATGCCTGAAAACGTTCTTTTCCAAGACGCAGCAAAAGCTCTGCATAAGCAGGCGCTGCCGCAAGAGAGGATCTCAGAAGCGCTTCCGGCAGGGTCACTACCGTCCTGCAGTTTTCAATTTCTTTGGATATATCTTCCTTGGCCTGTTTTATAAGCTGCTTTGCAATAGTCTTTCCTCTGTAGGCAGGTTTTACAAATATGGTAAACTCTGCTTCAAGAGAGCCTGATCTGTTTGCCTCTTTCTTACCTTCCGCTTCACTTCCGTCTGTGTGATCCACACCATCGGGCTCTGTCTCATTTTCAGAAGTCACCAGGTATGTAAGTATCCCCACAGGCTCCCCGTCGATATAAGCCATGTACATGGGGTGTCCAGTATCAAAATAAGGCTCATACCCTTCACTTTCCTTCATAAGCGCCTCAAAATCCGCTTTAGCTTCTTCCGTCACACTGTCGTATCTTTTGATCTCTGCCGTTATATCGCTCATCGTCTTATCCTCCCGTAGATCACTTATGAGTATTGTAATTTAAAACAAACCTGAGTTACATAATGACCGGGTTTATTCCCCTTCCAGCTCCGGTATGTACCCTGTCGCCGTCACCGCCACCGAGCCGTAACCTATATGTGTACTTATACTCATGGACAAAGGCTCAGATCCTGCATACCAGTCAGGATAAGCTGCTTTTACCGTATCCAGCCACTCATCCCTCTCTTCGTCAAAAAGGGTATGTGACGCATGTACTCTTATACGTCCGGCATCCGTAAACTCGGCAAATCTTCCGTGTATGTCACTGTCTATAGCCTTCATCATAGCTGTTTTGGCCTGCGCCATACCCCTCACCTTGGCATAAGCATCCAGCTTTTCCCCCTGGATCTGGAGAACAGGTTTGATCTTCAAAAGTGTACCGATAGCTGCTGCCGCCGGCGTGATACGTCCTCCCTTTTTTAAATATTTCAGAGTCTGTACCGTGATATAGATAGAAGAATTAAACTTCTCGCGCTCCAGTATTTCTTTGATCTTTGCCGCATCAAAACCATGCTCGGCCAGATGCTTTGCATCCAGGACCGACTGCTTCATGGTAACGGATATACGCTGGTTATTTACCACCTGCACCTTCCCGTCATAATCCTGTGCCAGTATGGACGCCGACTGACATGTCCCTGAAAGACCGCTGGACATAGGGATAAAAACCACTTCCTCATGTTCTTTGAGAAGCTCGTCAAATGCCGCCTTCATATCTCCCACGGAAGGCTGGGATGTGGAAATATCACAGCCTGATTCCTGAAATTCAAAAAACTGACGATAAGTGATATCCTTTCCTTCAAGATACACCTTTCCGTCTATGATAATGGGCATAAGGATAACGTGCACCCCCAGTGCCTTTGCATCTTCAGGCATAATACCGCTATTTGTATCCGTAAGTATCGCGACACTCTTCATGAGAACCTCCAAGTAAATGTTTCTATACACTCGTAAAACACATGTGCTACAACTAAAATATGTTATTCTTCATTTTATCACAACATCATAAAACATTCTACAACAAATTAAAAAGGACTCAGCACCCGGCTATACGCAGACTTTCCGACAACACACAGTATATGTATGCAGCCTCTTTTGACATATCATACAGGGGTATCACCCCGGCGTCCATCCACTCTTTTGTTGTTATATAAGCCGGAGCTTTATTTGCACCATTTTCTTTAACGCCTTCTCCGCCGGCGATCTCCACTGTGATCTCCTGTTCATCCGGCATTTCATCAGATCTTTTTAAAGAAGCCACATACAGCCTTTTTCCCTTTTTGGCACATTCTCCGGCAAATCTTGTGAAAGATGTTTCTTCCCCTGCCGTACACAAAGTTCCCGAATGGTAAGTATATACCAAAACAGCGTCTGCTTTTTCTGTATCTATAACATTATAATCCAACCCGGGGTACTGCTGTACAAATGCCACTTTTCCGCAAACAGGTATTTCCCCGCTTATAATCTTGTCCCTCCGGTCATTTTTTATGACTATCCCGCAACGATCTTCATGCTTGTCGTTTATCACTACACGCCAGTTGTACGAATTGCCTGTCATACTGAGGCCTTCAGGATAAAATTCCGCAAAAGGCTGACCTCCGTATACACTTATATTATCCGTAGCCGTATCAGCCGCAACTGTTTCTATACCCCGGTATACATTATAAAAATCCCCGCCGTGCCACACAGCATATACATCATTATATCCTCCGGACAAAGCAAGATAATCTATAAGCCTTACTGCTCCGGCGAAATTCATCAGAGCGTTGCTCCCCTGCTCTGCCGGAGGCTTATTTGTTGTAACGAGTACAAGCGGACACGGAAGCACATCCTTATATAAAACCCCCAAAAGAGCCGCCGTATATGACACACTGTCCGTTCCGTGGGTAATAATAATACCCTTCCACTTATTAAGATCAATCCCCCGCAGCACCTTAAGCAAGCTGTTCCAGGTATCCTGTACCGCATTTTCACTTAAAAATGTAAATGGCTGTATGCACTTAAAACGTTCCCTTCCGCCGTATTCATCGGCATACATATCTACTATCCCGAAAGCTCCTTCGTCATCAAGAGAAATGAAACCGTCATCACCCACACTGCTCCCTATAGTTCCTCCCGTAAAAATCACTAAAATATCTTCCATAACATCTCCTGTTGCGCAAATATCTATATGTGCTCCACTAATAATCTTCAACACTATCATAACACAGTCAACATGTACAAATATTTCGGGGACGCTTTCGCTCCGGCTCGTTTGCTTGCGTTACATAGGGCGGCAAAATACGCCGCCCAAGTAACGAGCAACGAGCAGGCCCCGAAATTATTCATACATGTTGACTTATCCTTACGTTTTATTATTACTCTTACTAAAAATGAAAAATGAATTCAGTCTGCAAATCATGAACTGCCCACCGTTTCACTCAACCATATATATTGCGCATGTAACAATCAATGGTCGTCCCCGAAATATTTGTATATGGTGACCTTACCCTTTTTATTTTATTCACTCCCAAATGAAAAGCAGGGTCAGTATACTGCCCTGCTTCTCATAATACACTATAAATCCATCAGATCTGAGACAACTTCACAAGCTTCTCATACCTTGCCTTAGCATTTGCCTCAGCTTCCCCAAAGAGCTTAGCCGCTCTCTCGGGATCCTTCTTTTCAAGATTAATATATCTGTTTTCGCCCATAATAAACTCTTTATAATCCTTAGTGGGCTCTTTCATATCTACAGTCAGAGGATTCTCTCCGTTCAATGTCTTTCTGGGATCATATCTGAAGAGGTTCCAGTAACCGGACTGTACTGCCAGCTTCTCCTCTTCCATAGCCCATCCCATACCCTTTCGGATACCATGGGAGATACAAGGCGCATAACCGATAATGATAGAAGGTCCGTTATACTCCTCAGCCTCCTTGATAGCCTTAAGAAGCTGGTTCATATCAGCACCCATAGCCACCTGTGCCACATAGATATATCCGTAAGACATGCAGATAGATGCAAGATCCTTTTTCTTCACATCCTTACCTGCTGCCGCAAACTGAGCGATAGCTCCGAGATTGGTAGCCTTGGAGGCCTGTCCGCCGGTATTGGAATAAACCTCCGTATCAAATACGAAAAGATTTACATCCTTACCTGATGCAAGCACGTGATCCAGACCGCCGTAGCCAATATCATAAGCCCATCCGTCACCAC
>CAMOUW010000054.1 GCA_946626755.1 uncultured Clostridia bacterium | reverse complement strand
CTGAGTTTGTAGGAAAGGCAACGCCTGTACCCGTAAGAGGCTATGATGCAAACGGAAAGAGCGCAGATACAACATATACTCCTACAGTAAATGCTGCGGATCCTGAGCCTACAGCAGAGCCTGAGACATCAGAGGGCAAGCAGGGTGAGCCTCAGACAGGAACACCTGAGTTTACCGAAGGAAGTAAAGATGCACCCATGAAGTCCTTTACATTGGTAGATCCTGATGGAAAGGAAGTAACAGAGCTTACAGTACCGGGAGAAGGAAAGTACACGATCGATCCTGAGACAGGAAAGATCACATTCCAGCCTGAGCCTGAGTTTGTAGGAAAGGCAACGCCTGTACCCGTAAGAGGCTATGATGCAAACGGCAATTCAGCTGATACAACATATATGCCTACAGTTGTACCTTCAGTTGTATTACCTGCGGAGATCATTTGTGAAAATGACACAAGTAAAGATGTCCAGGGAGCAACCCAGAAGGGCAAGCCGAATTTTGAATCAAAGAGTGATGATGTAACGATAGAAAGTTACAAACTTCTGGATGAAAACGGCAAAGAAACAGATACACTTACTGTAGATGGAGAAGGAACATATACCATAGATCCTGCAACCGGAGAAGTGACATTTGCTCCTGAAGCTGACTTTGTCGGAACAGCTACACCTGTATCAGTACAGGCAAAAGCTTCAAACGGACAAAAGAAGACAGCAACATATACACCTACAGTAACACCAGTAGTGCCTGCAACAATTACAGGCAAGATTGCCGTATCAAAAGGCTACGTTGGAGAATCCCAGAGCGGAAAACCTGTATTTGAGTCAAGTGATAAAGACGTGGCTATAACAGGTTACACTTTGAAAAATCCCGCTACAGGAGAACCTGTCAATAAAGTAACCGTGCCCGGAGAAGGAACATACACCATTGATCCTGCTACCGGAACAGTAACCTTTGTTCCTGAAAAAGGCTTTACAGGTAAAGCCGGTGGGGTAACAGTAGAAGCAACAAATGCAAAGGGTACAAAAGCAACAGCTACCTATATACCTACAGTAATACCCCAGCCCTTAGGCACGGGAACAACCTCACAGGATATACAGGGAGCGACCCAGAAGGGCACACCTGCATTTAAGGATGGTGAAGGAAAAGAACTTAAACCTTCAGCACAAAATCCTGCAAAGATAGTAGTAGACGGAAAACCTGTAGATGCTACATCTGTACCTGCTATGTGTGGTGATAAGGAAGTAGGAAAATATACTCTTGATCCTGCAACCGGGGAAGTGACATTTGTTCCTGATAAGGATTTTGTCGGAACACCGGATCCCATAACCATCCGGGTGACAAATGAAGACGGAAAGAGCGCAAGCGCTACATACACACCTACAGTAACACCTGTAGTGCCCACAGCTGCATCAGCCACATCACAAGGTGCACAGGGTGAGGCTCAGACAGGAACACCTAAGTTTACTGAAGGCAGCGAAAAAGTGCCAATGAAGTCCTACACATTGTTAGATAAAGATGGAAATGAAGTAAAGCAGCTTACAATAGAGGGCGAAGGAAAGTATGCGATCAATCCTGAAACAGGAGAGATAACATTTGAGCCTGAACCCGCATTTGCCGGCGGTGCAACACCTGTGTCCGTAAAGGGTTATGATGCCAACGGTACACCGGCAACGACTACATATACACCTTTTGTACTTGCGGCACTTCCTGCAGGTAAAGATGCAGTCTCAACCGGGGCGCAGGGTGAACCCCAGACCGGAAAGCCCGTTTTTGAGCCCGGATCAAAGTATGCTGTTATGGCTTCATATATGCTTGTTGATGAGAACGGAAATGCTACGAAAACGGTAGTAGTACCCGGAGAAGGAACATACACCATTGATCCTGAAACAGGCGTGATAACCTTTGTACCTGAAAAGAGCTTTACAGGAACAGCCGGAGGCGTAACTGTACAGGCTGTAGACTCATTTGGAGCAAAGGTTAATGCCAGATATACACCTACTGTAAATCCGGTATCCCCGCTTGGAAATGATGCGGACTCTTCAGACGTCATGGATCAGATACAGAAGGGAAGACCTACATTTACAAACGGAAACGGAAGCGAGCTTAAGCCTTCAGCAGAAAATCCTGCAAGATTTGTTGTAGACGGCAATCCCGTAGATGATAAAACAATACCTGCAATGAACAATGGAGAGCAGGTGGGAACATTTACGATAGATCCAGCTACAGGAGAGATCACATTCGTACCGAATGAAGGTTATGTGGGTGATGTAGATTCAGTTATGATCGAAGTTTGTGACAAGAACGGCACACCTGCAAGAGCCACATACACAGTCAAGGTTCTTGGAAACAATGAAGATCCGGTACCGGGGAATAAGCCGGAAGCACCTAAGCCGGAAAAACCCGGACAGGAAGATCCGAAACCGGAAGATAAGCAGGAACCGAAAGCTAATGAGCCTGAAAAGGCACAGCCTTCTACCTCTAAAAAGTATAATGCCCCGGTTAACAGGGTAGTAACAGCCGGCTCGACAAGAGCAACAGGAGCAACTAGAACAACTACAGTTACACCGCAGACCGGTGACAAGAATCACATGGCGCTTAATATGTCGCTGATATTTGGTGCTTTGGGAACAATGGCCGCTGCTATATTTAGGCGTAAGAAGAAAAATGAGGAAGAAGAAGATTAATCTTTTAGATTTGATATTTAATAGATTTTAGGATCAGATAATACGGAGTATGTCTGTAAATATCAGACAGCCCATAGCTTAAAAAAATGCCATCCCGGAAGTAAAAAACCGGGATGGCATTTTTTAATGATCATTGAGCATTTGACTTTAAGCTCTTCCTGAGATCGGAAAAGAAATTTTTCATTAAGCCGGAGCATTCATCCTCAAGCACTCCGCGTCTCACCTCACAAACATGATTGAACTGCGGCATCTCCAATATGTTCAAAACAGAGCCGGCACAGCCTGCTTTCGGGTTCATGGCGCCTATTACCACACGTGGTATGCGGGATTGAATAATAGCCCCTGCACACATCTGGCATGGTTCAAGCGTTACATAAAGTGTACAATCCTCAAGGCGCCAGTCTTCGGCCAGTCTTGAGGCTTTTTTTATGGCGGTTATCTCGGCATGGCTTAAAGTAGAATGATCCGTATTTCTGCGGTTATACCCACGTGCTATTATTATATTATCCCTGACTATGACACAGCCTATGGGAGATTCCCCCAGCTTGTATGCTTTCTTTGCCTGTTTAATGGCTTCTTTCATGAACTGTTCGTCGAGACCGGGGTCATTTTTTAATATTCTATGGTCATATTTACTCATAGCATTCTCCGTGATCTTATTGATTATTTATAGGATATAAAAAACGCCTGCCCCCCGGAAGGGAGAGGCGTTTGATCTAAAAACCTGAAAATCCGACACTTCCCGTTTCACCGTTGAAATATCGTAATACCACTTTTGCAAGAATTTTGTCCTTGGTGACCCAGGTGTTGTTCCACCATCTGGCGTCTTTAGAATTGTTACGATTGTCACCCAGCATAAAATAACTGTTTTCCGGGACAACATATTCGGATTGTTTTACGGCATTGGTGGAATGAGGCTCTCTCAGATAAGGCTCATCCAAAAGCTCGCCGTTTATATATACATCACCGCTTTTAAAGCTAACGGTTTCACCGGGAAGACCGATAACGCGCTTGACATATTTTGTGCTTTCATCGTCAGGATATTTAAAAATAACGATATCTCCGCGCTGTGGCTCACCAAAAACGTACGCAAGACGAAGTCCGATGAGACGGTCGTTTTCATTTATGGTATCTTTCATGGAACCGGTGGGAACCCTGGCGTTCATAATGACTATAAACATCAGGACCAGAGCAGCTGCGACAGCTATGATAGCTATACGAACATAGCTGAATATCACCCTGGCAGTACTTGCTCTTTTTGTGGTTTCGTTTTTTTGGGTTTGTTCCTTTTGCTCTTTTTTATCGCTTTTATCGTTTTTTTCGATATTATCCTTTTTATCCGTTGTTTCGGATCTTAAGTCAGGATCTTTTTCGGATTTTTTTTGGGCTTTTTGAGCCTTTTTCAAAGCTTTCTCTTTTCTGAGCTGCTCATACTTAGCTTTTGCATCCATCACTTCCGGTTTTTTATTTTCGTTATCAGACATGCTTCTCTCCCCTTGATAAAATCTGTCGGATATTTGATTATCGTACAGATACAAAGTAAATAATAAGGTACCGGGGAGTTTTTTTCAAGTGAATAAAAGCAAATTTCTGTTTTTTTTCAAAACTTTTATATTTATACTGATTCTATGTAATATGGAAAATCAAAACCGTTGTAATCCTTTATAAGACGGATCTGGAGATCGTTCATATCCTTTATGGAAGGATCTTTTTCGTATCCGAATTGTTTTTTTAATTCCTCAAGGGTAAAGCGTCCGTAAACCTTTCCGCTGCAGCAACGCTTTCTCAGATAGTATTCTTTTTCATCACTGTTTGACATAGCATACCTCCTGTTTTTTTATATAATATCACTGTAAAGATGTAAATGAAACCGAAGAGGTTATAGTAAGTTTTGTTACAGTTATAGTTTTATTCTGTACGTTTTATAAGACGGTTTTTGTGGTACAATCATAATCAATATAAAAATTTCCCGATAAGCTTGGAGAAAAAAATGGCACTTAAGTTTATTTTAGGACCTTCCGGAGAAGAAAGGTCTGAGATCATATACAGGCATGCAGTCGAAGCATCTATGGATACGAAAAAAAAGATATATCTCATAGTACCGGAGCAGTATACCCTTTCTTCCCAGAAAGGACTGGTAAATGCTCACCCGAGACACGCATTGTTAAATATAGACGTGGTAAGTTTTAATCGTCTGGCATATAAGCTTCTTTCTAAAACGGGAGGGTTTTCCACGCCTATCATAAGGGACAGCGGTAAAAATATGATCATCCGCAGTATTTTGAAAAAAAACGAGAAATCTTTCCGTTACTTTTCTCCCCGGCTGAAAAAAAGAGGTCTTATATCAGAACTTAAATCCCTTATATCCGAGTTTGACCAGTACGGAGTATCCTCACAGGATCTTTGTGAGTTAAAGGAGCATTTTGCCGCCGACAGATCCGGTCGGTTAAAGGACAAAATAGAAGACATAGAATATATTTTTACGAGATTTCATGAGGAAATAAGATCCAGGTATGTAACACAGGAGGAGCTGCTGGATGTTCTTAAGCGCAAACTGGACGTGACAGATGCATTAAAAGGAAGTGCTGTATTTTTTGACGGCTTCACGGGTTTTACGACCACACAGTATAAACTTCTTGAAACTATCATAAGACAGGCAGACGATGTGGAGATATCAGTTACATACGATGTAAATGATCATCCTTCGGGAGTACGGGAATACGAAGTGTTTCCGCGGGAGTCGGGAAAAGATTTTGCCACATCCGGCAATCTTTTCTTTATGAGCGATGATTTTATCAATAAAAGTATAGATGCAGCTTCAAATGCAGGAAAAAAATGCCGCAGCTATATTTACGTGTGTGATGATAAAAAAAGCATACCGGGTGAACTTCTGCATCTTCGCCGGAATCTATTCAGATTTACAGATATGGACAAACCATTCGGGGGTAATTGCAGTGCCGTGAGCCTTACAAAGGCAAAGGACACAGACAGCGAGCTGTTTATGGTTATGAACAGGATATATGATCTGACAAGAAATAAGGGGTATCGTTACAGAGACATAGCTATAGTGACGGAGGACATAGGTCTGTACGGTGAACAGGCAAAAAGGCTTGCGCAAAAAAACGGTTTTCCCGCATTTGTAGACAGCAGAAAAGGAGTGGCGCACAACCCGTATATTGAAAATATCCGTGCGATCTTACAGGTCTTTATAAAAGGATGGTCCTATGAAAATGTATTCAGACTGTTAAAGACAGGCTTTTTCGGTGTGTCTGAAAATGATACGGATATCCTCGATAGTTATTGTCTTGCAGCCGGAATAGACAGAAAACAAAAGTGGAATAAATCCTGGGAATATAAAGCAAAAAAGATAAAAAAGAATGAAACTGATGAGATCGTTCCTTACTACGACCTGGAAGACTTAAATATAAAAAGAAAAGATATATATGAAATATTGGATTCGACGGAAAAGTCACTGAAAAAAAGTAAGGATGTTTCATCAATGCTGGGATCCCTGCGTGGATATCTTGAGCGTGACACCATCCGGACACGTATAGAAGAACTCGCAGAAGATGCAGAATATGGTGAGGAATTCAGGCAGATAAAAGAAAAATGTGACGATATTTTTTCGGAAATGGATGGTTTATTCGGAAAAGAAAAGGCTGATATTGAAGAGTTTGCCGAAGTGCTGGATTCTGCATTTGAAGAGCTGTCACTGGGCTTTATTCCGCCTACAGTAGACTGTATAACTATAGGCGATATCGAAAGAACAAGACTAACCAATATAAAGGCACTTTTTGTGGTAGGGGTAAATGATGGTCTGATACCTTCAAAGAATACTGAAACAGGTATATTGTCACAGGCGGAACGTCTGAAGCTTTCTGAAAAGAATATAAATCTTGCACCGGCAGTAAGTGAAAAAGCATTTATACAGAAATTTTACCTTTATCTGCTTCTTACCAAGCCCTTTGAAAAGCTTTTTATTTCATATGCCGGTAAAAGTTCAGACGGAACGGATATGCTGCCGTCGTATCTGATAAAAAATATAAAAGAGATCTTACCCTCGCTCAAAGAAGAAGGTAAAGACGAAGAAACACATAAAAATATGTCATTGTGGCTTCCGGAAGCTAAAAAAATATGGCTGCCCGGTGATTTACAACAAGAGATTTCACAGGAGACGGCTTTTGATCTGTATGGAAATGTTTTAAAGGGAAGCATTTCTTCTCTCGAAAAATATGCCGGTTGTCCCTTTTCTTTTTATGCAAATGCAGGACTGCGTCTTGAACCCAGAGAGATATACGAGTTTAACCCGGCTGATTTCGGTACCGTTATACATGAAATATTAAAAGATATTTTGCGTGATTGTGAAAAGAGAGGTATTGCTCTTGCATCTCTTTCGGATGATGAGATCTCAGCACTGGTGGAGGTATATACCCAAAAGAATTCTCAGGATTTTTATATCTTAAAAGAAGGGGCGAGACAGGAATTTGTCAGGAGGCGTATAAATGAGTTGTCGGTGCGCAGTGTAAAGACTATAGGAAGCCAGCTTGCGGCAGGGGAATATAAAACAGATCTTACTGAGCACAGGTTCAGTATTAGTCACGATCTGGATGATAATAAGACTTTTGTCTTTAACGGGATGATAGACAGAGTGGATGTGGCCCGTGGAATAAATGATGACGGATTCTTTGTACGTGTTGTGGATTATAAAACAGGTACATATGACTTTGATCTTCTGGCGGCGTATCTGGGCAGACGTATACAGCTGATCAGTTATCTGGGGGCTGCAGTCGAGGAAGAGAAAAGACTCAGAAAAAAGAAAGAGATCTATCCGGCAGGTATGCTTTATTACAATATATCCAATCCTATAGTTAAGGAAGATGGCAGCGGGGATCAGGAGAAAATAGAGCAAAAAATAAGAAAAGAGCTGGCCATGAAGGGAGTCGTATCTCAGGGAAGTATACTTCTTTCGGACAGGGACCGGACCGGGGAGGTTGTGGACAGCATAAAGTTCGGTAAAGACGGAGTAAAGAACAATAATAATATTTTTTCTCAGGAACAGCTTGAAAAGCTGGCAGAATATGAGACTGAAAAAATGAAAAATATGGCCGGGGAGATACTAAATGGCAATATAAGCACAACTCCCCTCAGGCATAAAGATCCGGCTATTGATGCCTGTGCATATTGCAATTACAAAGATGTATGTAATTTCACACCCGGTGTACACGGAGGAAAAGAAAGGCATGTTCCTTCGGTGACAAAGGATGAGATCTGGGAAATGATAGGAGTAAAAAAGGATGAGTAAGAGTTGGACTAAAGACCAGCAAAACGCCATAGATGTGACGGATAAAAATATCCTTGTGTCTGCTGCTGCCGGTTCCGGAAAAACAGCAGTACTTGTTGCAAGAATAGTAAAAAGCCTGCTTTCCCGGAAAAGAAGTATAGACAGGCTGGTGGTTGTCACATTTACCAAAGCGGCAGCTGCGGAAATGAAGGATCGTATACGAAGGGAGCTCGAAAAAGAGTTAAAAAAGGATCCGGACAATCTGTATCTGTACAATCAGTTATCTCTGCTCGGAGATGCCAATATATCCACTATAGACAGTTTCTGTCAGAGGCTGTTGCGCACAGACTTTGAAGAAGCAGGTATAGAGCCGGATTTCAGAGTGGCTGATAATGGTGAAACAGCTCTTCTTGAGGCTGATGTTTTTAATAAGATAATAGAAGACTTTTATCTCAAAAAGGGAGAAGATTTTTACGATTTTGCATCTGCGTTCGGAGGCAAAAAAAATGATGCGGATATCGAAGATCTTGTTTTGCAGTTGTATACCAACGCCATAAACAACCCATGGCCCTTTGAATGGCTGGAAGAGATATTAAAACCGGTAAAAGATTTTAATGCCGCCAATCCGGAAGATAATCCGGTTTTAAATTCATATCTGGGGTTTTTCAAACTCCGGCTTGCCAGCTTCAGAAACAGATATGAAAATATTATTTCATTTTTGAATGCTGATACCGGGCTGGAGAAGTATCTCGAATGTGCTGTTCCGGAGAGTGATATGTTCAACTCACTAAGTGAATGTACGGATTATAAAAAGCTGGGATCAATGGCATTATCCATGGAATGGAAAAGGTTGCCTTCTGTAAAAGATGAGGACTGTGACACCTCAGTAAAAGCCGGTTTTCAAAAATTAAGACAAAATGCAAAAGATCTGGTAAAAGAGATTTTGAAGATGACCGGGCGTCTTGGTGATGAAAAGGGATTCAGAACTTCAGAACTTGATTATATCAATAATGTGTTGTGCCTTTTAACAGAGATGACCAAAGAATTTATTAAAGCCGTAGATAAGGAGAAGAGAGAGCGTAACATCGTCTCATTTAACGATCTGGAGCACCTTGTATTAAATCTTCTTGTGAAAAGAGAAAAAGGAGTAAGCACTCCTACGCCGATGGCGTTGGAACTGAAAGAGTACTATCAGGAAATAATGACGGACGAGTACCAGGACAGCAATATGCTTCAGGAAGAGATTTTAAATGCCGTATCTGACGGAAGCAACAGGTATATGGTGGGTGATGTAAAGCAGAGTATATATGGATTCAGAAAAGCCAGACCGGACATTTTTACGGACAAATATATGCTTTATGAAACCTTTTCAAATGATGAAAAAAAGGATAATAAAGATACAAAAATATTACTGCAAAAAAACTTCCGAAGCAGGGATATTATTTTGGATGCAGCCAATCTTGTTTTCAGAAAGGCTATGAAAAGGGAGTGCGGCGGTATAGATTATACTGCTGAACATGAGCTGACTCCGGGTTTGGATTATCCGAAAGCGGATGCATCACAAAATATATTTAACGAAGCTGCCGGCAAAGTAAATGTGGAATATATTTACAGAGATGATGACGAAAGAAGGGACAACACTGAACTTGAGGCAGAGCTCGTGGCGATGCGCATCAATGAACTTATAAAAAATGATACTAAAGTTTACGATGCTGAAACAGGGAGCTACAGATCCTTGAGATTTAGTGATATTGCGATAGTTTCGCGTAAAAAAGATATAGCTGATATATGCGTAGAGGTTCTTATGCGGTCAGGCATAAGTGTTTTTGCAGAATCAAATGAAAGTTATCTGGAAACATTTGAGCTCAGACCGGTTATAAGCATGCTGAAGATTTTGGATAATCCTCTGGATGACATAGCGCTTGCATCTGTGCTGTTATCATATTTCGGAGGCTTCAGCCCGCAGGATATCGCCCGTTTAAAAATGAACGGAAGGTATGAATTTTTATATCATAATCTTCAGGATTATGAAAAAGAAGACGGATTATATGACAAAAAAAGTGAGTTTCTGTCTTATCTGGAAACCTTAAGAAAAAAGGCGGTCAACGGATCCGTATATGACATGATCTGGGAGATAATATATGAAACCGGGTATTACAATTTTTTATGTACGACACCGTCACATGAGGGAAGGCTGGCAAATATAGCACTTTTACTGAACCATGCGGCATCATTTGCAGGCACCAGTTTTAACGGTCTGTTTCAGTTTTTACGATATCTGGAAAGATTAAAAAAAGCTGAATTGGGACTGGGTGAGGTATCTGTTCTGGGAGAATATGATGATGTAGTCAGGGTTATGACTATACATAAGAGCAAGGGTCTTGAGTTTCCGGTTGTTTTTGTTTTGGGTATGACAAAGGAATTTAAACTGACTGATGACGGAGATAAGCTGGTTATTAAAGACGGCCTGGGAGCAGCTGTAAGCGTTATAGATACTAAAAAGCGTCTTAAACGTATTTCCATATTTAAAAATGCCATATTAAGCAGACTCAGGCTGGATGAGATCGGAGAAGAGATCAGGCTTTTATATGTTGCCATGACAAGAGCCAGGGAAAAGCTTTATATGGTCGGAAGCGGAAGCAGGGATTCTGCAGATGCTTATATAAAGACAGACAGCGGTGCCGGTTTTGATATGGAGTTTTTCCTGTCTCTTAAGAGTTTTTTTGAGATCTGTATGCCGGTTGCAGCCGATCCGGTTAATGCAAAGTATTTTGATATTATCAGTACACTCTCATCAACGCTTAAACCATTATCAAACACTGATAGCAAACCGGATAAAAAAGAAAAAACAAGATCCGACAAAATAATGAAAAAAGCAAAGTTTGTAAAAAAGAAATACGATTTTGAGGATGAGATAGATAAAAAACCCAAGGTAACTGTAACTGAACTAAAGCGCATGTCCATGGAAAGCGAAGAAGAGGCGGCAGCGGACAACAGGATATTTAATGTTTCGGGCGATGTCAGCTTTTCTGAAATAGGTAATGCTTATCATAAAGTTTTAGAATGCCTTGATCTTTCAGATACAGATACGGATGAGCAGATCAGTCTTCAGATAAACGGGATGCTGTCCCGCGGACTGCTTACAAAAGAAGGTGCTGAAGCGGTAAAGATAAATGATATCAGGACTTTTATGGATTCGCCCACAGGACGTGCTGCCAAAGATGCATTTGTAAGAGGTGGTCTTGTCCGTGAACAGGAATTTATGATGGGTATCGAGCAGGATGATATGACAGACTATCTGCTGGTACAGGGAGTCATTGACATGTATATGGAAGAGGAGGACGGTCTGATCCTGGTGGATCACAAGACTGACAGAGTAAGTCCGAAAGGCGGTGCAAAAAAACTGGAAAACAGGTACAGACAGCAGCTTTATTATTATAAAAAAGCGCTGGAACAGGCCACGGGAAAGAATGTTAAAAAGTGTCTTATTTACTCTTTTAGTCTGGGCAGAGAAATTGAAGTGAATGTGTGAATACAATTAAAAAAACAGTACAATACATAAGGATTTTGTGTTAAAATACCAAGTAACTGACTTATCGTCTCAGTTTCAATGACGATCAAAAAAATAAATCCGTGAAGGAGAAGTTTCTATGGCTAAGGTTAAACGTATTTATGTAGAAAAAAAAGAAGAATATGCAGCTGAAGCAAGAGGTCTTCAGGAAGAAATATCAGGATATCTGGGAGTGAAAGGTCTTGACAGAGTAAGACTTTTAAACAGATATGATTGTGATGGTATATCTGATGAGGTTTTTGAAAAGGCGGTAAACGGCATTTTTTCCGAGCCTCCCGTTGATGATTATTATCTTGACAGCTTCAAGAGCGGCAAGGATGATTTTGTATTTTCGGTTGAATATCTTCCGGGACAGTTTGATCAGAGGGCTGACTCGGCTGCACAGTGCATCATGCTGACTGCACCTGAAAATGAGCCGGTTATCAGAACTGCGCAGACTTACGTTTTTGAGGGTAAGCTTACTGCAGCTGACAAGAAGAAGATAAAAAATTATCTTATCAATCCTGTCGATCAGAGAGAGGCG
>CAMOUW010000053.1 GCA_946626755.1 uncultured Clostridia bacterium | reverse complement strand
CCTTGAATACGTCGTCAGTGCCGGGACGTCCGTAAGGACATACAGGGATATCACCGCCGTAGTACATAAAACTTTCCGCCATATCGTTGGCAAGGGGTCTTCCTACAAGGGCAAAAGCAGTAGCATAAGCGCTGTGGTTGTGAAGCACACTGTTGAGATCCGGACGGAGTTTGTAGATTTCAATATGCATGTCCAGCTCTGAAGAGGGTTCATAATCGGATTCGTCCAGCAGGTTGCCATCCATATCCACTTCCAGAATCATATCAGGAGTGATCTTTTCCTTGTCTTGCTGTGTTGGAGTAATAAGTATGGTGTTGGTTTCGGGAACACGTGCGGAAAGGTTTCCTTCAAATGTGTTGAGCATATCCAGGTCATATTGTTTTTTGAAATAATATACGATTTCTTCTCTAAGTTCCTGTTTTGTCATATTTTTACCTCGCTTTATAAAAAAATTTAATGATAATAGTTTATAATTTTGATAATGTTTAATTTTGTGGCTTTAATTTTTGTGTTTTGATAAATCTGACCGTGAAATCATATTATTATGACCTGCCGGTAGAACCGAAGCCGCCGGTACCGCGTGTGGTTTCCGGAAGTTCATCGGTTTCCCGGAAGTCTGCAGCATAATAAGGCGTGAAAACTATTTGAGCTACACGTTCTCCTTTTACAATTGTAACTTCATCTTTGCCGTGGTTGTGGAGGGCTACGATTATTTCTCCACGGTAGTCGGAATCTATAACTCCGACCTTGTTGGCAGGGGCAATGCCGCGTTTACACGCCATTCCGCTTCTTGCATAGATTAGCCCCACAAGACCTTCCGGTATGGCAATGGCAAATCCCGTATGAATAAATGCTGTATCTCCCGGATTGATTACGGTATCATCATCCGCACTGTAAAGATCGGCTCCGGCTGCAAAAGAAGTGCCGTAAGAAGGGACAATAGCATCAGGGTTCAGTTTTTGAAATTCTATTTTTATTTTTTCCATATTTAAATTAGTCTCCTTTATTGTATCAGTACAATGTTATAACTTTGTTTTCTTTTAGTGATGATTTGACATCTATGGTTCGCTGGTTTGAGGAGCCCTTGAATTTCAACATAAGATTTCTTTTCTCCAGGATAAATTCACCGTCCACCAATACATCTATCATATCCAGCATTTCTCTTGTTTCAGGCCATTCTTTACACATGCGCCCAAGGATGTCTTTATCAAACAGATATCCTGTAAAACACCAAATGTTTTTTTGTGGATAAGTTTCTTTTACACGGCGCAAGAAGGGAAGAAGTCCCTGCTGGTTTGCATGTTCGAATGGCTCACCGCCAAGCAATGTAAGTCCGGACACATAAGAAGGGGAGAGAGCCTCTAAAATCTTATCCTCAACATCTTTTGTGAATTCTTCTCCTGCATTAAAATCCCAGGATGCCTCATTGAAGCAGCCTTTGCAACGATGAGTACATCCGCTTACAAAAAGAGAAACACGGACACCGGGACCGTTGGCTACATCATTGGTTTTCAGCTCACAATAATTCATAAATCCACCGCCTGAAAAAGAATAAAGTTGATTAAGTATATTTGAGTAATTATAACAAATACTGTCTGTACAGTAAAATATTTTTTCTTTGCCCGTAAACTGCATATATGTTATGATAAATAAATATACAAAGATATATTTACCGGAGGTGAAAATGTCTGGAACATCTACCACAACAATTGACACAATTGAAAAAAAAGATCTTGGTCACGGAAAGGATACGGCATTTGTGCCTGCTCACTTTACCGATCCGGATATTTTATATAAGGAATTAACGGATAGTATACTGGCTTATCATCCTTCATCAGATCTCACAGATATAGAAAAGGCATATAAAATCGCAAAGGATGCCCATGAAGGACAGCTTAGAAAATCAGGAGAGCCGTATATTATTCATCCGCTTTGTGTAGCGCTTATCCTTTCCCAGCTGGAGCTGGATAAAGAGTCTATTATAGCCGGAATTCTTCACGATGTAGTGGAAGATACGGTTATGACACAGGAAGAGCTGGAAAGCGAGTTTGGTGAAGAGGTTGCACTTTTGGTGGACGGTGTCACTAAACTGACCAGACTGAAATACAAGCAGGATAAACTGGAACTGCAGGCAGAAAACCTAAGGAAGATGTTTTTGGCCATGGCAAAGGATATCCGGGTTATTATGATAAAGCTGGCAGACCGGTTGCACAATATGCGGACTATGCAATACCAGTCTCCCGAAAAACAGATCGAAAAATCAAGAGAAACCATGGATATATATGCGCCGCTGGCACATCGTCTGGGTATTTCAAAGATTAAGATTGAACTGGATGATCTGGCTATGAAATATCTTATGCCGGAAAAATACAATGAAATAGACCGCATGGTTAAGGATCTTCGTCCCGGAAGAGAGACATTCATTGAAGAAATAAAAAAAGAAGTGGGAGAGGCTCTTGAACGTGAGGGGATAAATGCCATCATAACCGGCAGGGTAAAGCATAATTTCTCTATATACAGAAAAATGGTAAGTCAGAAAAAGACCATGGATGAGATATTTGACATTTTTGCCGTGCGCATAATAGTGGATGATGAGAAAGATTGCTACTCTGTTTTGGGCATAGTTCACGAATTGTATACGCCTGTTCCGGGACGATTTAAGGATTATATAGGTATGCCAAAGCCTAATATGTATCAGTCATTGCATACCACACTTATCTCGGGAGACGGTTCGATGTTTGAAGTACAGATCCGTACTAAAGAGATGCATAAAACGGCAGAGTATGGTATTGCGGCACACTGGAAATACAAGGAGGGCAAAACAGGACAACAGACCAACGACAGTATTGAAGCTAAACTTTCATGGCTTCGTCAGATACTGGAGTGGCAGAAAGAGATGTCGGACAATAAAGAATTTGTTGATTCCGTAAAAGATGATCTTAGTCTTTTCTCTGATAATGTTTACTGCTTCACACCTTCAGGAGATGTGAAAAATCTGCCGGCAGGATCCTGTCCTGTGGATTTTGCGTATTTAATACATAGTGCCGTAGGAAATACTATGGTTGGTGCCAGGGTAAACGGTCAGCTTGTAAATATTGATTACCGGATTAAAAACGGGGATCGTATAGAAATTATTACATCTCAAAACTCAAAAGGTCCCAGCAGAGACTGGCTGGGTATAGTAAAATCTGCCCAGGCTAAAAATAAGATTAACCAGTGGTTCAAAAGAGAGTTTAAGGATGAAAATATATCGCGGGGACGTGAGCTTATACATGAGTATTGCAAATCAAAAAATATCGAATTTGCTGATATAGCACAGCCTGCATTTATAGAAAAAACACTAAAGAAATACGGATTTAAAGATAAAGATGCACTTCTGGCAGCTGTTGGACATGGAAGTCTTAAGGAAGGTCAGGTTGTTAATAAGCTTGTCGAAGAGTACGAAAAGGATAAGAGAAAGAAGATCAGCGATGCAGATATGCTGGCAGTTCTTATGGAACACGGTCAGGGTGTATCTGACATTAAAAAGGTGGGTAAATACGGTATACTCATCAAAGGTGTAGGAAATGTATCTGTCCACTTGTCCAGATGTTGTCATCCTGTTCCTGGAGATGAGATAGTGGGCTATATAACCCGGGGCAGGGGAGTGACTATTCACAGAACTGATTGTACCAATGTACTCAATTTTCCGGAGGCCGAGAGAGTGCGTCTTATTGAGGCGGAATGGGCAGGAGCAGAAAACACGGGAAGCTTTGCTGCCAATGTGGACGTATTTGCGGAAAACAGGATCGGTCTTCTTATCGATATTTCCAAAATATTTACAGATGCAGATATAGATGTTAAATCAGTAAACGTAAGGATTAATAAAAAAGACCAGGCATCGATCAATTTCGGTTTTGAAGTCAAGGATACGGATGAGTTAAAAAGGATCGGTGAAAAGATAAGAGCAGTAGAGGGCGTAAGGGAGGTTACGCGAGCCGGATAATATTATTGATATCGCAGAGGTTAATATGACATATACTAATAAAGAAAATTCAAGCGTAAAGGTGACATGTATAAAAACAGGTATTATGGATAATAATACATGGCTTATAAAAAATACTGACAGCGGAGAAGGATTTATCGTTGATGCGTCATTTCATCCGGGTGAGATTATAGAAAGGATTAAAGCAGATAATACGGATTTAAAAGGGATACTTCTTACACATTCACATTACGATCATATCATGTCAGTAAATGAGATAAAAGAAGAATTTAAAGTTCCGGTTTATGCGGGTTTGGATGAAAAGGAGCTTTTGGAGGATGACAGGCTGAATCTGTCATATAAAGCCGGTCGGACCAACATTGAGATCAGTGCGGATAATTATGTGAATGATGGTGATGAGATAAATCTTTGCGGACTTACAATAAATGCTATTCATACGCCCGGACATACAAAGGGAGGGGTTTGCTGGTATATCCCCGAAGAAAATCTGCTTTTCAGCGGAGATACTTTATTTTACAGAACGCACGGTCGTACGGATCTACCCACAGGTGACAGTGCTGCAATAAGGGACTCATTGCTGAATAAGCTTTTCAAATTGCCGCCGGAGACAAAGGTTTTTCCGGGACATGGTGAAATGACGGATATAGGACAGGAAAAGAAACATAATGTTATTTATGTTTCTGTGTAACACAATAAAGATGGGGTGATCTGATGGATTTCATTTCGTATATTCATGAATTGAACATTGTTTCCATTCTTATAAGAATGGGAATGGCTATAGCTTGTGGCGGGGTGTTAGGTCTTGAGCGGAGAAAATCAGGGCATGCCGCGGGAATGAGAACCTATATGCTGGTGGCGCTGGGTTCTGCAATAGTCAGTATGACTTCCCAGTATATGTATAATTTTTTTACCGAAGAAAGACCGGATGCCCAAAGGCTGGGTGCGGCTGTTATAAGTGGTTTTGCCGTGCTTGCTGCTCTTGTGGTTTCAAAACACAGTAATATAAGAGGTCTGACTACAGCCGTAAGTATGTGGGTGAGTTCATGTATGGGACTGGCAATAGGTATCGGATTTTACTGGGTCGGAATTCTGGGGACTGCTGCTGTATTTCTTATAATGACGGTATTGTACAGGGTTGAGACCGGGTTTCTCCTCAAGTCATCTACCATTGGACTGAATATTGAGGCAGACAGCAAACAAACGCTGTTGGAAGTGGCAAGGGATCTTGAGGGGCTGGGTATTAAGATTGAGGATATCAAACTGGATACAGGTAAAACCAATGATGACAGAGAAAGTATTTTTTATGATAACTCAGAAAACACATGTGTTGGTGAATTTATGGTGCAGAGTAAAAAATTGAATCAAAACATGTTGTTAAGGGAAGTTGTATCCATGGACGGAGTATATAATGCATGGTATTCAAGATGATAAAACAAATAATCATTTTTGTGAAAGATAAAGAGTTTTATGATGACGCGCAATTACTTGCGCGTTCCTTTTTTACCGGGGCAACGGCGATTGACGGAGACAAATGGGATAAAAATAATACAGACGTATCAGAGCTGGATCTTAAATGTGAGCCGGTCATTATGCGTAAAACAGAAATGTATTGCATAATAAATGCGGATTTTTTTGTTCCTGCATTACAGGATAGAACGGGTTCAAGAGGTGAGATACATGACCGGTTTAAAAAAGAACTTTACATTGCCTTGGTTAAAGTGACGGGTAAGAGTCTTCCCTGGGGTTTTTTGACAGGTGTACGACCGGCAAAAAGGGCAGGAGAGATTATTGAAGATTGTGTCATATCCGGAAGAACCGAAGAAAAAGAAATGATAGGATTGTTTTGTGATCGTTTTTTTGCTTCGGAAGAAAAAGCGCGTCTTGCATTTGATGTTGCAAGAAACGAAAAACGTATCCTGGAAAGCGCGAAAATAAACAGATCCTCCGGAAATGTACCGGATAATGGATTTTCTCTTTATGTGGGAATACCTTTTTGCCCTTCCACATGTTTATACTGTTCATTTGCATCCGTGTCTATCGGCAAATGTGATAAAAGCTTTGTAGAGGCATATATAGAGGCCTTATGCCATGAAATAAATGAATGTGGAAGAATGGCTCAAAACAGATATAAAACCGATCGCGATTTCCTGCCGGTTCCGAGTAGTGTATATATTGGCGGAGGAACCCCTACAGCGCTGGAGGCGGATTATTTACAGCGTATTATTAAATGTGTGAAAAAAAACTTTGCAATAACACCTGAAACGGAATTTACCGTGGAGGCGGGAAGACCTGACAGTATTACGGCTGACAGACTTCAGGTGTTAAAAGATGAAGGAATAAACAGAATATCAGTTAATCCACAGACGATGAACGATGAAACATTGCGGCTTATCGGACGAAACCATACAGCCTCAGATGTGGAAAAAGCATTTTTCATGGCGCGGGAGTTTGGTTTTAATAATATAAACATGGATATTATTCTCGGGTTGCCGGGAGAGACTAAAGAACATGTAAGGCATACGTCAGACAGTATATTGAGGTTGAAACCGGATAGTCTGACAGTTCATTGCCTTGCTATAAAAAGAGCGTCCGGTTTAAATATTAAACGTGAAGAATATGAACATCTCCAGCCGGAAAATACCCGTGATATTATCAGGATTACTGAGGAACTTGCAAAAGGACTTGGGATGAATCCTTATTATATGTACAGGCAGCAGAATATGGCGGGCAATTTTGAAAATGTCGGATATGCCAAAGAAGGAAAAGAATCTCTTTACAACATTGTTATTATGGAGGAAGTGCAGGATATTATAGCTGTAGGCGCCGGGGCTTCTTCGAAATTTATCATGCCGGGAAACAGATATGAGCGGGCTATAAATGTGAAAAGTGTTTCTGATTACATAGAAAGAACAGATGAGATGATAAATAGAAAATATAGTCTGTTGGGATGTGACTAAATATTATAAAGAGCATTGATGCACATGCATTATACTGATTTAACCAATACTATTGCACTACATTGCAAAATATAATAAAATAACAAGAATGTAAATTTTGTACGTTTTTAGAATTCTTAAAAAATGGACGGAGGATATTATGTCGGAGAGTATGGCGGGGCTTAAGCGCAGCTGCAGATGCGCTGAGGTTTCTACGGATGATATAGGAAAAAAAGTGACGCTTATGGGCTGGGTTCAGAAAAGAAGGAACCTGGGAACCATTATCTTTGTAGATCTGCGGGATCGCAGCGGTCTTGTTCAGGTGCTTTTTGATGAGACAAGCCTGGATAAGGATACATTTGCAAAGGCGTATTCCATAAGGAATGAGTTTGTGCTTGCCGTGACGGGGGAGGTTGCAAAAAGAAGCGGCGATGTAAATGAAAACCTTAAGACCGGGGAGATTGAGATCCTGGCGGAGGATCTCAGGATACTTTCCGAGTCAGAGACACCGCCTATCCCTATAGAGCCGGGTATAGACACAAAGGAAGAGGTGCGCCTTAAGTACAGAACACTGGATCTGAGACGAGCCGATATCCAGGCAAATATCATGATGCGCAGTCGTGTTACTCAGCTTATGAGGCATTTCCTTCTGGAGGATGAGGGCTTTCTTGAGATAGAGACACCGATGCTTACCAAAAGCACGCCTGAGGGAGCAAGGGATTACCTGGTTCCAAGCCGTGTGCATCCCGGACATTTCTATGCCCTGCCTCAGTCGCCCCAGCTTTTTAAGCAGATGCTTATGGCATCCGGGTACGACAGATATATGCAGATAGCAAGGTGCTTCCGTGATGAGGACCTGAGGGCTGACAGGCAGCCTGAGTTTACCCAGCTTGACATGGAGATGTCATTTGTGACGGCTGAGGATGTCATGGACGTGACAGAGAGGCTGGCCGCTTACATTTTCAAAGAGGTATTGGGGGTAAATGTGACACTTCCCCTTCCCCGCATGACCTGGCGCGAGGCCATGGACAGATTCGGGTCTGACAAGCCGGATGTGCGCTTCGGCATGGAGCTTAAGGATGTATCTGATATAGTGAAGGATTGCGGTTTCGGGGTATTTACGGGAGCCATTGAAAACGGAGGATCCGTAAGAGCCATAAATGCCAAGGGCTTCGGAGATATGTCCCGTAAGCAGATAGATGCTCTGGTGGAGTTTGCCAAGGGCTGTGAAGCCAAGGGGCTTGCTTATATACAGCTGACGCCTGATGGTGAGACAAAGTCTTCATTTGCAAAGTTTATGAAGGAAGAGGAGATGGAGGCATTGATCTCCGCCCTTGAAGGTGAAGCTGGAGATCTGCTTTTGTTTGCGGCAGACAGGGATAAGATAGTATTTAATGTGCTTGGAGCCTTAAGACTTGAGCTTGCTGACAGAAAAGGCTTAAGAAAGCCCGATGAATTCGCTTTTCTCTGGGTGACGGAGTTCCCCCAGTTTGAGTGGTCGGATGAGGAGGAGCGCTTTGTGGCCATGCATCATCCATTTACCATGCCTCTGGAAGAGGATATAGACCGTCTTGAGTCTGATCTTGGAAATGTCAGGGCAAAGGCTTATGATATAGTATTAAACGGCATAGAGCTCGGTGGCGGAAGTGAGCGTATCTACCGCTCCGACATACAGGAGAGGATGTTTAAGGCTCTCGGCATAGATGAAGCCACCGCCAATGAAAAGTTCGGCTTCTTGCTTGAGGCCTTTAAGTACGGAGTGCCGCCCCATGCCGGACTGGCCATTGGTCTTGACAGGCTTATCATGCTTATGACAGGTGCAGACAGCATCAGGGATGTTATAGCATTTCCCAAGGTAAAGGATGCATCCTGCCTGCTTACCGGAGCCCCGGATACCGTGGATAAAAAACAGCTGGATGAGCTGGGGATTGAGATCAAGGACGGTGAGTGATCGCGTGTCGTCGAAAGAGATGGTTGTGTCATATGACTACCCGGAATAGCCGGGTCTGTGCGGGGGTCTGCCTTCATTGGGTTTGACCGGTTTTTCATGTCAGGTTCAGTGCGATGCAGGGGCACAGAGTTGATCCTTATCAGACCGGATCATATAAAAATATAAATACTTAAAACAGGAATAAAACAGGAGACAGTAATGCCTATATTAAATAAAAACGACAAGGACGCAGTTGCCGGTTATAATGAATTTGTGCGAAGCAGTCCGCACACCCACACCATGCAGGACATGAGCTGGGCTGAGGTGAAAAACAACTGGAGCAGTGATTACATTTACCTGGAAGAAAACGGCAAGATAACGGCTGCCATGTCCGTGCTGGGGATCAAAGCCGTGGATGACAAGACCTTTTTGTATGCCCCCAGAGGTCCGGTGTGCGATTTTTATGATACGGATACCGTAAAGGCTCTAATAGAAGAGGCGAAGCCGGTATTTGAAAAGCACAATGCCTTTCTTTTAAGACTTGACCCCTGTGTTAAGCGGGATGAAGAACTTGCGGATAAGTACAGATCCTTAGGCTATGATTTCAGGGCAGACGGGACGGAGATCCATTCATTTTCAAACCCCAGATATGAAATAATGCTGACCATCAAGGACAAGACGCCGGATGAGATCAAAGCGGGATTTAATTCCATGACAAAGCGTCATATAAAAGCTTCGGAAAAGAACGGGGTTATAAACCGGTACGGCAGGTCTCAGGCGGAAATAGACATATTTTTCGAGCTTCACAAGGAAATGGCAGACCGCCAGGGAATAACCTACAGACCGAAGGAATATTTTGAGAGGCTGGTAAATGCCTTCCCTGAGCTTAGGATATATACCTCCGAGTATGAGGGGGAAATGATAGGAGCCATGATGGGGCTGCCATACGGCGACCGTATGTGGTATGTGTACGGCGGGACCAAGACCATGAGAGGAGCCAAGGTTTCCCCCGGTTACCTTCTTATCTGGGATCTGATCAAATGGGGCGCCGAGCTGGGACTTGATTATTTCAATATGGGCGGAACCTATTCCCTGGATATGGAAGACGGACTTTTCTTCTTTAAGCATGGCTTCTGTAAGGCTGACGAACCCTTTGTATGGGTGGGAGAGCTGGATGTGGTGCTGGACAGGGAAGCATATGAGAAGTTCATTAAGAAATGACTGCTATAGCAACACATTAAACAGTTGATATTATTATGAAAAATAGTATATAATGTAATTTCAGATTTTTAACACATGACAAGATAATGCACATTTACAGATGGAGGATATAAAAATGTACTCATTTGATTTAGTAAAAGAATTTGATCCGGTTATCGCAAAGGCTATGGAGGATGAGATCGGAAGACAGAGAAGTAACATTGAGCTTATTGCATCAGAGAATCTCGTTTCCAAGACAGTCATGGCAGCTCTCGGCAGCCCTCTTACCAATAAATACGCCGAAGGTTATCCCGGTAAGAGATATTACGGTGGATGTGAATATGTTGATGTGGCAGAGGCTCAGGCTATAGAAAGAGCTAAAGAGCTTTTCGGTTGCACATATGCCAATGTACAGCCTCATTCCGGTGCACAGGCAAATTTTGCGGTTTTTTATGCTCTTTGCCAGCCCGGAGATACTATAATGGGTATGAGCCTTGATTGCGGCGGCCACCTTTCTCACGGTTCACCGGCCAATATTTCAGGTACATATTTTAATATCGTTCCCTATGGTGTAAATGACGAAGGTTTTATCGATTATGATGAGGTCAGAAGAATAGCAAATGAGTGTAAACCTAAGATGATCGTGGCAGGTGCCAGTGCATACGCAAGAACTATTGATTTTGCCAAATTCAGAGAGATAGCTGATGAAGTGGGAGCATTTCTTATGGTAGATATGGCACATATTGCAGGACTTGTGGCAGGCGGCGCGCATCCGAGTCCCATCCCTCACGCTCATGTGGTGACCACAACTACCCACAAGACTCTCAGAGGTCCCAGAGGTGGTCTTATCCTTTCTTCTGAAGAATTTGCAACTGAACACAAACTTAATAAATCTATATTCCCCGGAACCCAGGGTGGTCCGCTTATGCATGTAATAGCTGCAAAGGCGGTAAGCTTTAAGGAAGCCCTTGATCCTGCATTTAAGACATATGCGGAAAATGTGGTTAAGAACGCGGCAGCTCTTTGTGAAGGACTTCAGTCAAGAGGGTTTGATATTGTGTCCGGTGGAACGGATAACCACCTTATGCTGGTAGATCTTGTTAAGACAGGAAAGACCGGTAAAGAGGTAGAGGCACTTCTTGATGAGGTGAATATTACATGTAATAAGAATACTATTCCCAACGACCCGCAGTCACCTTTCGTGACGAGTGGTATCCGTCTGGGAACTGCAGCAGTTACAACCAGAGGCTTTAATACAGATGATTGTGACAAGACAGCTGAGGCTATTAAACTTGCTGTAATTGATGGCAAGGCTGATGAGGCAAAGGCTCTGGTTAAGGAACTTACGGATAAGTATCCGCTGTATGAGTGATAATATTTAATATGATTTAAAAGTCTGTTTTTTGTTTAATTATAAAAAATAGACTATTTGTTTTATTACAGTGAAAAGAGGAAAAAATGAAAAAGACCCTTACTGTGTCTATCGCAGCATATAAAGTGGAAAAGTATATTAGAAATACACTTGAGTCATGTGTAGTGCCGGATGTAATGGATAAACTCGAGGTTCTTGTTATTTTAGATGGTGTTTGTGATAAAACACCCGACATTGCCCGTGAATATGAAGAGAAATACCCAAAAACATTTAGAGTTATTGTTAAAGAAAACGGGGGCTATGGCACTACAGTAAACAGGGGAGTTGAAGAAGCAACCGGAAAATATTTTAAACTTCTTGATGGTGACGACACATTTGATAAGAATGCTCTTATACGCCTTATGAATGAATTGGAGGATACTGATGCGGACTGGGTGATTTCAGCAAAACGTCTCATCCAGGAATCGGATGGTAAAAGTAAGATAGCTTACCCTGTGTCTGATGATCTTATTGATGAATTAGACGGGCATACTATGAGAGCTGAAGATGTCGATTTTGATATTTACAGTAGTATGTGGAATAATACTATTAAAACTGAAATTTTAAAGATGCATCTTCCTGTACTGCCCGGAAATTGTCAGTATACAGATGAACTGTATAATACATACTTTCTGCCCTATGTTAAACACATAAAATTTGTGCTTGAACCCGTTTATGAATATCTTTTGAGATATAGAGAACCGGATGAGGAAACGAAACGAAAAAACCTCGAGAATTTTATTTTTATCAGAAAAAAAGAGTTAAAGTTTTTCGGGAAGGTACCCCGAACACGAAATCACAGGACATTCAGGTATAGGATAAAAACATATTATCAGCGTTTATTGATGGCTATAATGGGCATGCAGCCTTCAAGAGAAATGTATGTAAAATACAGACAGATGGAAGATTATTGTAAAAGAG
>CAMOUW010000052.1 GCA_946626755.1 uncultured Clostridia bacterium | reverse complement strand
CGCCGTAGGCGGGTTTAAGGGCGATAATATTTATCAGGAAATCCGTCATATTCATCAGGGATACACGTCTGTCAGGGGCCTCGGATCCTGCCTTAAGGGCATAGATCGAAGCCATTGCGGAAGGCTCCAGACCAAGAAGACCGGCGGCGGAGTTGTAATCCAGAGGGGTGCCTGTGGCTGCGGCATTTATAAGGGGCAGGGAGCCTGTAAGGGCAGAGGCGGCGCCGGCGTCCATGCCTGCGGCATACTGTGGATCGGTCATAACCGTTCCTGTGAGGAAATCAATGAATTCGGGAAGAGTAAGACTTACATCCTGCGTGCCGTTTAACATGCCGTAAAGCATATATATGCCGGCAGTCTGCTCCGCAGTCATGCCAAGAGCTGCTCCCATCTGATCCGCGCCCAACTTTTGACCGGATGCGGCAAGCTTTGTAAGGGCAGAGGCCCGGGACAGCTGCGCCAGTGAATCCCCGGAAAACATGCCGGCAAACTGAGGGTCTGCCGCCACACTGCCCTGCAGATGATCCAGCAGCGTATTTATGTCCATGGTGTATGAGCCTGCAACGGGAAGGCCGTAATACAGTGTCACAAGCATATCGGCCTGCGACGGATCCATGGAAAGAGCTCCGGCTAAAGATGCCGGATCAAGGGGCGTGGTGATATAAGCCACATCCGTAAAGGGCTCCATTTTGTTTATCTCGCTGAAATCGGAGTTATCGGTATATGAGGACAGGGTGTCATCATTTACAACGTCTTCCTGTATAAATGTAACAAATTCTTTAAGGGTCATGGTACCGGGTATGTGATCCGGCTGTTTTGAAAAATAGTACATATACATAAGGCGTATATCGTCCACGGACATTTCATCGCTGTTTTGCTCATCCTCTGAGGCAAGGCTTCTCAGATAATCTGACAGATCCCTGTAGGAACGGGGACGGATAAGGGCCTCGCGGTCGGAGAGCTTCACCATGGATGCGATGTTTTTCTTTATGTCTTCATCCATCTCCTTTGCATATTTTTCTTTGGGAAGCAGATCGTCGTTTATAAATGTAAACATGTCAGCCACCTTCACGGAAGGAGCCTCGCCGTTTTTGAAATAGTCGTAGTACATAAGGCGCAGGTCAGATGCGTCCATATCCACTTCTGAGTCCATGTCGTCAAGGAAATCTATCATATCCTCAGCGTCCCGTTTTTTATCAAGTGTGGACTGAAAGCTTGCTGTAGAGGATACGCCGGGGATCTTTTCGATCTCATCCTGAAGGGATGTGATCCTGTCGGCGTCCTTATTATTGAAAAGCACCACCAGTCTGTTGTTTTCGGGGAAGGTCTTGGCTATGACGCGGTCAGGCGTTCCGTCAAAGGATATGGGGGTGAGCTGCTGCAGGAAAAAGAACAATACAAACAGTCCTGCAAATGCGGCAGGAAGTACATATTTGAGCTTATTGCTGAAGGTAGCCAGCCATCCCATGGGTATGCGGGGACAGGGCTTTTTCGTCTTGGTTATTATCTTATCCGTAAATATGATAAATGCCGGAAGCATGGTAAATATGCAGAGCAGACTGCAGGCAACGCCCTTTGCCAGGACGATACCTAAGTCAGCGCCTATGCGGTACTGCATGAAGACCAGCATAAGAAGACCTACAAATGTAGTGAGGGCGCTGCTTAGTATGGAAGGAAATGCCGATGCAAATGCATCCTTCATGGCTGATATCTTATCGTCATTTTGGGCGCGCTTCTGCCGGTAGCGGTTCATAAGGATAACTGAATAATCCAGGGAAAGGACCAGCTGCAGGACTGCCGCGATGGCGTGGGTAGTATTGGAGACCGAGGGCAGGAAGAAATTGGTACCCATATTTACAAGTATGGAAAAGCCCACAACCGTAAGGATCAAAACAGGCTCAAACCAAGATCCGCTCATTATGAAAAGTATTACGATCAGAACAACGGCGACGGAAATAATAAGATAAGGGGCAAGAGAAACCTCGTTGCTTAAGTTCTCCACCACCGGGTTAAAGTCTTTGTACTTGTCTGCAAGTTCCTTTTCAAGAGCTGTTTCTTCAGGCGTTCCGTAATCGTACTCCGTGGATATTTCGTAAAGAGTATAGTTGTCTTTGTTGTATTCCGTATCGTCGGCTTTGTATGAAATGCTGCTGACATTTGCCATGTCTTTTATTTCTTTTTTGATCTCGTTCTTTTTGTCCGAAGGCACATTGCTTAGCAGCATACGGATATAGTACTCGTCGTCGTTGTCGGGGAACTCCTTATCCATAAGATCAAGCCCCTGCTTCATATTGGAAGAATCGGAAAGGTACTTGGTCATATCTTTGTTTATGTTTACCCGGGGCATCAAAAATAAACACAGCCCGCTAAAGGCCAGTATTCCGATAAGTATGGGGATACGAAAACGTATCATAAATGCGGCGAATTTTGTCATGGCAGCCTCCTGATGATTTGTTCCATTACCCCCCTTTTATTAATCTTTATTATAAAGCATGAAAATTTAAAAGCAACAAACTGTTTAATAAAAAAAGACGTGTAGTAAACAAGACAATATGGTATGATGTAAAGTAAACAAATCAAGTAAAAATGTTGTTTATAAAAAAATGGTTTTAGGAGTTTGCCTATGGAAAATCAAAGAGTGCGTATAACGAAGATGCTTCTGAAAAATTCGCTGATAAAGATACTTCACGAAAAGAAAATAGAAAAGGTTACGGTAAGTGAACTGTGCGAAGATGCCGGCATAAACCGTTCCACTTTTTATAAACACTACGGAAGCCAGTTTGATGTATATTCTGAAATCGAGCAGGATTTTTTCAAGGCTGCCATAGAGATGATCACATTTGAAAAGGAAGGGGGCAAGACCGGCATATGCCGTTTTCTGGAGTTTCTTAAAGAAAGGAAAGAAGAGGTGTATGTGGTCATCGTGCTGCAGGCGAACGAGGATTTTATCCAAAGGGTTTTCGATATACCTGCGCTGCGGTATTTTGCCAATGAAAATTACGATGACAGATTTACGGAAAGACAAAATGAGTACATGAGGATATACGAGTATAACGGCGGTTTTGCCCTGATCAGGGAGTGGGTGGCGTCGGGATGTGTAGAGGAGCCGGCGCAGATAGAAGAGCTGCTGTTGCATCTTTCTGATTATGGAAAGACTTGATTTGACTATACCGGATATGGGTATTATAATAGGCCGCATAAAGAGTGGTACAGACGATCGCTGTATTATGCAGAGGAAAGTCCGGGCTTCACAGGGCAGGACGCCGGATAACGTCCGGTGGAGGTGACTCCAAGGAAAGTGCAACAGAAATAATACCGCCCGTTTACGGGTAAGGGTGGAATGGTGGAGTAAGAGCCCACCGCCTCGCAGGTGACTGCAAGGGTCAGTGTAAACCCCGTTCGAAGCAAGGTTTTATGAAAGCTATACGGTTGCCCGCCGTGCTTTCAGGTGGCCGCTGAAGTTGTGTGGTGACATACAGCGAAGATAGATGATCGTCCGCGACATAACCCGGCTTATCGTACCGCTCTTTTTTGATGTGAAAGACTGCTTTTTTAACATACCGCTGTTTGTCAAACAGGCCTATAATCATTGACAACAATGGTGTTTTGCGGTAATATTGAAGATAACTATAAAAAATGCGTCGAATTATTTTTTAATTATTTTTGAGGCATTTTATATATTAAAATTCAATAGAAATATCTGTTTTTTAGGAGGTTATAAGATTATGAAGCGCGAAGAAGCGTATGTACTTTGGTTTGATGAGCTGAAAAGAGAAGATGTTGAGTTGGTGGGCGGTAAGTCTTCATCACTTGGAGAGATGACATCTTCGACAAATGTACCTGTTCCTTATGGTTTTGCTACTACTGCTCATGCATACCGTCATTTCATGAAAGAGACGGGGCTTGAGGGACGTATCCGCGATGAGATCGCACGTCTTACTGATGTTGACAATACTGCGCTCCTTCGCGAAGTAACATCCAACATCCGTGAGATGATCGTAGAGCAGGATATGCCCAAGGATCTTGTGGATGATATTACAAAAGCCTATAACGAACTTGGAAAAAAACTCAAGGAGAAAGAGCCCTATGTAGCTGTTCGTTCATCAGCGACGGCGGAAGATCTTCCTGATGCCAGTTTTGCAGGACAGCAGGATACCTACCTCAACATAAAAGGTGCAAAGGATGTAGTACAGAAGGTTAAGGAATGCTACGCATCTACATTTACGGAAAGAGCTACATATTATAGAGAAAAGCAGGGGTTTGATCATCTTTCAGTAGCACTTTCAGCTGCTATCCAGATGATGGTACATTCCAAGGCTGCAGGTGTAATGTTTACGGTAGATCTTGTTACGGGTAGAGATGACTGCATTACCATTGAAGGTTCTTACGGACTCGGTGAGTATGTTGTGTCAGGTACAGTTACTCCTGACAATTTCCAGGTAGATAAAAATACACTTGAGATTAAGCAGCGTATTATAAATGATAAGCCTATCATGCTTGTACGTGATCCCAAGGGTACAACAATTGAAAAGGATGTTCCCAAGAAGGATAGAGAGCAGCAGGCTATTACTGATGAGCAGATCATGGAGCTCGCAAAGTATGCAAAGGCTATAGAAAAGCATTACGGCTGCTATATGGATATGGAGTGGGGTGTAGATGAGCGTGACAACAAGGTATGGCTCCTTCAGGCACGTCCCGAGACTGTATGGTCCAGAAAGAATAAGGAAGGCGGCGCAGCTGCAGAGGATGCACCTCAGGCAACAACCACAGATCTTGATGTAGTTGTTAAGGGTCTCCCTGCCAGCCCCGGAAAGGCAGCAGGAAAGGCACACGTTATACTTGATCCCAAGTACATCGATGAGTTCAAAGAAGGTGAGATCCTTGTTACACAGATGACAGCTCCCGACTGGGTACCTGCCATGAAGAAGGCAAAGGCTATCGTTACAGATGCCGGCGGTATGACATGTCATGCAGCTATCGTATCACGTGAGCTTGGTATTCCCTGTATTGTTGGTACCAAGAGTATTTCTGAAGAGTCTACAACAAAGATTCAGGATGGTGCGGAGATCACGGTAGACGCTTCCAACGGTACGGTTTATGCCGGCATTGTAGACAGCATTGTTAATGCAGGAGCAAAAGCTGCTGACAATACAGCAGCAGCAGGAGCTTCCGCAGTTACAGTACCTGTTACCGGCACTAAGATCTACATGAACCTTGGTAATCCTGATCTTGCAGAAAAGCACGGCCAGCTTCCCTGTGACGGTATCGGCCTTATGCGTGAAGAGTTCATCTGGACTACATTCATCCACGAGCATCCACTTCATCTTATTGAAGAGGGTCGTTCAGATGATGTTGTAAACCAGCTTGCAGAAGGTATGAGAAAGGTTTGCCAGGCTCTTGCACCCCGTCAGGTTGTAGTACGTCTTTCTGACTTTAAGTCCAGCGAGTATCGTGATCTGAACGGCGGAGACAAGTTCGAGCCCGAAGAACCCAGTGCGCTTCTCGGATGGAGAGGTGCTTCCAGATATTATGATCCCAAGTATCTTCCTGCATTCAAGCTTGAGCTGGCTGCTATAAAGAAGGTACGTGAAGAGTTCAGATTTAAGAACCTTCAGGTTATGATTCCCTTCTGCCGTACAGTAAAAGAGGCGGAGACTATTACAGGAATTATGGCAGAAGAAGGTCTTGTAAGAAGCGCTGACTTTAAGATCTGGCTCATGGCCGAGATTCCTTCAAATATCATTCTTGCAGATCAGTTCTGCAAGTTTGTGGACGGCTTCTCTATCGGATCCAACGATCTTACAATGCTGGTTCTCGGATGTGACAGAGATAATGATACAGTTCAGCACATTTATGATGAGAGAAATCTTGCAGTAAAGAGAGCTATCCGTCATCTTATCGATGTGGCTCATGCTCACGGAAAGACAGTGTCTATCTGCGGACAGGCACCCAGTGTTTATCCCGAACTTTGCGAGTTCCTCATTAAGAGCGGTATTGATTCCATATCAGTTAATCCCGATGCGGTTATTGCTACAAAGCATATGGCGGCTCAGATCGAGAAACGTATGATGATGGATGCCATGACCGGAAGAGGAAAAGAAGATTCTGAAGATTATACATGGTGATTTCACTTTTGAATGATTAATAGACATAAGGGGGCTTGCTTTAAGCAGGTCTCCTTTTTTTATCAAAGGGGGAGAAAAATGACAAAGATTATATATGCCTTATCCGATTCGGTAGGAGAAACGGCTGAAAAAGTTGCCCGTGCCACGGCGAGTCAGTTTACAGATGAGAAATTAGATATCGTCAGAGTACCTTACGTTTTGTCAGAAGAACAGATAGACGATATCATAGACAAATGTGTTAAGGAAGCGGGGATGATATGTCATACCATAATCATGCCAAGGCTCAGAGCATATATTGAGATGCGAACTGAAGAGGAGGATGTGGTGTGTGTTGATATACTCGGTCCGGCTCTTTGGGCAGCCGAGAGGATTACCTCGGCTGAACCAAGCATGCGTGTAGGAATGGTTCGCAGACTTAATAACGATTATTTTAAGAAAGTAGAGGCTATGGAGTTTGCTGTACAGTATGATGACGGAAAAGATCCCAGAGGATTTTTGAAGGCTGATATAGTAATTCTGGGAATCTCCAGAACAGGAAAAACACCGGTATCAATGTATCTGGCGTACAATGGTATAAAAGTGGCCAATCTGCCTCTTGTGCCTGAGGTTCCTCTTCCGGATGAAATAAGGCGTGTGCCTCCACGGAAAATAATAGGTCTGGTGGTAGATTCTTATAAATTAAACGGAATCCGTACATCCAGGATGGAAGCCCTTGGGGTGATGGAGCAGTCAAACTATTCTGCGGTAGACAGAATTACTGAAGAATTGTTGTACTCTAAAGAGATTTTCAGGCATTTACACTGCCAGATGCTGGATGTTACGAATAAATCCATAGAGGAAACCGCGGCGCACATCATGAATATTGTAGAAAAAAACAGAGAGATAGACGTATGAGTTTTTTTATGATAAACTGGTAAGGCATTCGCTTATTAGTATAGAGAAATTCAAAATAAATATCTAATAAATATCAATAGGAGATTTTCAAAATGAGTGAAAAATTAAAAGTAGGTATTCTTGGCGCTACAGGTATGGTAGGACAGCGTTTTTCCACGCTGCTTGAAGATCACCCCTGGTTTGAGGTTGTTGTTGTGGCTGCCAGCAAGAACTCTGCCGGAAAAAAATATGAAGAGGTAGTTGCGGATAAGTGGAAACTTGATGTACCCATGCCTGAGTATGTAAAAGACATGGTTATATATGACATGGAGACAGACATGGAAGAAATTGCTTCTATGGTTGATTTCGTATTCTGTGCTGTAAACATGCCCAAAGACCAGATTAAGATTTTGGAAGAAAAATACGCAAAGGCAGAGGTGCCGGTGGTATCAAATAACAGTGCCAACCGATGGACAGAGGATATTCCCATGGTTGTTCCTGAGATAAACCCCGAGCATCTTGAGGTTATAGAGGCACAGAAAAAACGCCTCGGTACGACAAGAGGCTTTATTTGTGTTAAACCCAACTGTTCCATACAGTCTTATACACCGGCTATAAATGCACTTATGGAATTCGGACCCAAGCTTGTGGTTGTGTCTACATATCAGGCTATTTCCGGTGCCGGAAAGAATTTTGAGACATGGCCCGAGATGAATGGGAATGTAATTCCTTTCATTGGCGGAGAGGAAGAAAAAAGTGAGAAAGAGCCTTTAAGACTTTGGGGTAAAATTGAGAATGGTAAAATTGTTCCCGCTACCGAGCCTGTTATCACTGCACAGTGTGTAAGAGTTCCTGTTCTTAATGGTCACACAGCTACTGTTTGTGTGAATTTCGAAAAGAAGCCTACCAAAGAGCAGATCATAGAGAAGTGGAGAGCATACGAGGGGGTTGCCCAGCAGTTGAATCTTCCCAGTGCACCTGTTAAATTCATGCAGTATCTTGAGGACGAGGACAGGCCTCAGGTTGCGCTTGACGTGGATTATGAAAACGGTATGGGAGTTTCTCTGGGACGCCTCAGAGAGGACATAGTCTTTGATTATAAGTTTGTTGGACTTGCACACAATACTTTAAGAGGTGCTGCAGGCGGAGCGGTGCTTACGGCGGAACTTCTTAAGGCAAAGGGTTACATTGAGCCCAGAGAAGATCTTCACGGTTAATGACAATTTATAGTATTATTGATTGAGGAACTTAGTATTTTTGAAAGGGGTACTGATATGGATTACTTAGAGATTGAAAAGGTTACAGGAAGGCAGATTATCGATTCAAGAGGTAATCCTACTGTAGAGGCGGAGGTGACTCTTGCAGACGGAACTGTGGCCAGAGGAGCGGCTCCCAGCGGAGCTTCTACCGGCGAATTTGAAGCGCTTGAGCTTAGAGACGGTGACAAGAATGTTTATGGTGGCAAGGGTGTCACCAAAGCAGTAGAAAATATAAATACAAAAATAAATGATGCGCTTTGCGGCATGGATGCATCAGATATTTATGCTATTGACAGAGCTATGTTTGAGGTGGATGGTACTAAGGACAAGTCGAATCTCGGTGCCAACGCCATACTTGCTGTTTCTATCGCGTGTGCCAGAGCTGCAGCAGAGGCTCAGGGTATTCCTCTTTACAGATTTTTCGGAGGGGTAAATGCCAATGTAATGCCTGTACCCATGATGAATATTCTCAACGGCGGTGCTCATGCGACCAATTCCGTAGATACACAGGAGTTTATGATCATGCCTGCAGGTGCATCTTCATTTGAAGAAGGACTTCAGTGGTGTACTGAAGTGTTCCATGAGCTCCAGAAGCTTCTGAAGTCAGAGGGAAATACTACAGCTGTAGGTGACGAGGGCGGATTTGCTCCTGACTTAAAGGATGATGAGGATACGATCGAGCATATTCTTACCGCTATAAAAAATGCAGGTCATGAGCCGGGTACCGATTTCGTTTTAGCTCTCGATGCGGCTTCTTCAGAGTGGAAGAGCAAAGACGGAAAGAAGGGCGAATACGATCAGCCCAAGTCAGGTAAACATTTTACCTCAGATGAGCTTATTGCACATTGGGAGTCTCTTATTGACAAGTATCCCATTTACTCCATCGAAGACGGTCTTGATGAAGAAGACTGGGAAGGATGGAAAAAGATGACGGAAAAGATAGGAAATAAAGTACAGCTTGTTGGAGATGATCTTTTTGTAACCAACACAGAGAGGCTCAAAAAGGGCATAGATGAAGGTTGCGGCAATTCTATACTTATAAAGCTTAATCAGATCGGATCTGTATCAGAGACTCTTGAGGCTATTAAGATGGCACAAAAGGCAGGATATACTGCCGTTGTATCCCACAGATCGGGAGAAACGGAAGATACTACTATAGCTGATCTGGCAGTAGCTACTAATGCAGGGCAGATCAAGACAGGTGCACCTTCCAGAAGTGAGCGTGTAGCTAAATATAATCAGTTGATCCGTATTGGAGAAAAGCTTGGTGAAGGTGCGGTGTATCCCGGAAAAGCAGCATTTAACTTTAAAAAGTAATTGTTAAATTAATATACTAAAAAAATATTTGTTTTTTCTTGGATGATGTTGTATAATGTCATCTTGTGAGGCGGTGAGCCGTCTCACTATTGGGATGTGGCTCAGTTTGGTAGAGCGCTACATTAGGGATGTAGAGGTCGCCGGTTCAAGTCCGGTCATTCCAATTTTTTTCCACACCTTAGGGTGTGGTTTTTTTATTGTCTGTATGATGTTATAATATATTTCATACATGATTAAAGGAGTACGATCATATGAACAGTGATTATGAAAAGGAAGTTACCCTTGATCCCACGGGTTTTGTACTTTTATCTGACTTTGTTCCGGGAATTATTCAGGAGATACGCTATTATTCGACTTACAATTTTATAGGAGACAGGATAGACGGATATGAGGAACCGGTAGCGTTTCTAACGAAAGAAGCGGCGAGAGCATTGAAAGCAGTTAGCAATGAAATGATGGTACAGGGTTACCGCCTGAAGGTTTTTGATGCATATCGTCCGGCTTGTGCTGTAAGACATTTTGTGCTGTGGGGTATAGAAGATCAAGATATTCGTATGAAGCCTTATTTTTATCCGGAGTTGGAAAAGCAGGAGTTATTTTCAAAAGGATATATAGCAAAAATGTCAGGACACAGCAGGGGCAGTACAATTGATCTTACCCTTCTTGATATGAAAACGGGAAAAGAAGTGGATATGGGTGGTGCTTTTGATTATTTTAGCGAGGTGTCTCATCCTGATTATAAAGAGATAAGCGGAGAACAGTACGAAAACAGGATGCTTCTTCAGAAAGTTATGGTAAGAAACGGGTTTAAACCTTTTGATTGTGAATGGTGGCATTTTACACTGGAAAATGAGCCGTATCCTGATACTTATTTTGAATTTCCTGTATCATCGGAATATTTGAAAAGACAGAGAATGAAATAGATTTTTAAGGTTAAAAGTATGGAATATGAGAATCATAATATATGGAATAAGGTAAAAGATAAGCTGGTCACAGACTCTGTTTTCCATGATACCGAGATACAGGCAAATAAACTGGGAACACTCGTTATGTTTTTGAGCGGAGTACTGCTTGCAGTCATTTTTATACTTAATAAAATAGGTATATTTCAGTTGAACTCAGAGGTAGTATCAGCACCGCTTATAAGGGGCATGATAGAGGCCGGTGCGGTTACAATACTGTGTATTATTTTTAGGTTTGACAGATGGTGGCTTAAATATTTGCTTGTTGTTGCCATGACATTGGTATATGCAAGTATGGATGGTATATTTACCCACAAGGCTGCCATCATTATGGCTATACCTGTTATTTTTTCAAGCAGATACTTTTCCAGGAAAATCACTATATTTACCGCTATTTTGTGTACGGGGACTTTTATTGCTTCTGCCGCATGGGGTGCAGTATGGGGACTTTTTGATTTAAATATTGTTTCCCTGGAAGAAGGAACGCAGATGGTTTCTCATGGCAGATATCTGGATAGTGCGGTGTTGGATACAGGGTTTGACAGGAAAAGTATAATAGGAGATGCTTTATTATTTAACTACCTGCCAAAATGGATGATTTTTTCGGTTATTGCGCTCATCAGTATAAATATAGCAAGACGCGGAAGAAGCATGGTCCTAAGGCAACACGAACAGGATATGGCTGATGCCCGTATTGAGTCTGAACTTGAATTGGCAAGAAAGATTCAGGCGGATATGCTCGTAAACGAGTTTCCTGCATTTCCGGATCTGAAAAGTTTTGATATTTACGCTTCCATGACTCCGGCAAGAGAAGTGGGTGGGGATTTTTATGATTTCTTTCTGACGGATAAAGATCACTTGTGTCTTGTTATAGCGGATGTAAGCGGGAAGGGCATACCTGCTGCTATGTTTATGTCGGGTGCCATGGCGTTTATTAAGGGAAGTGTACTTCCGGGTAAAACGCCCCGGGAGATTCTTGCAGATGTAAATGACAGACTTTGTGAACACAACAAGGACGGTATGTTTGTAACGGCATGGCTTGGGATTCTTGATTTGCGTACAGGTAAGCTTCAGGCGGCAAATGCGGGACACGAATATCCTATATTTAGAAATGCAGACGGTAAGTTTGAAAAGATAAAAGATAAACACGGATTTGTACTGGGAGGAATGTCGGGTTCGGTGTATACGGGATATGAGTTGGATATGACTCCCGGAAGTACTTTGTTTTTATATACAGACGGGCTTTTAGAAGCTCAAAATACGGAGCAGAAGTTTCTGGGGCTTGATAATACTTTATCTGAGCTTAACACAGATCCTGAGGCATATCCGGCAGAGATTTTAAATAGGATGAAGCATAGGGTGGATGAGTTTACAAATGGTGAGGTACAGTTTGATGATCTGACTATGCTTTGTCTTAAGTATTTTGGAGATGAGGAAAGATGAGTGTCTGTCATTTGAGAGTGAAGGCTGATGCCGGTGAAACATCCGGAGTAATTGATTATGTAAATGATATTTTATCCGGTTTAGGCTGTAGTGATGAAGTGAAAAAGAAGTTAAGTATTGCCGTAGATGAGGTGTTCAGCAATATAGTAAAGTATGCCTATCCCGGATCGCGAGGGGATGTGGAGATTTATATTGAGACCGGAATAGCAGCAGATGCAGATATGCCGGAAGGAAAGAAGTGTTTTTCTGTGATTTTCAGGGATAGGGGAGAGCCGTATAACCCGCTGGAGGAAAGGGATCCGGATATTACCCTGGATATTGACGGGAGGACTCCGGGAGGATTGGGGATTTTTATAGTGAAGAAGCTGATGGACAGTGTGGAATATACTTATGAAAATGAAATGAATGTGCTTCGGATAATGATCTTCGGGTAAAAAAGCATAAAAAGCCAATATACCAATGATCAACGAAAAAAGAAAGTCTATATACATACCGTTTTTGGCGTTAATCGGCAGCGTGCCAAAAAGGTATGTATATAGACTTTCTGAAATGCTGTATGCGAACCTCATCACATCTACATCTCCACTATAGTGGCGCCGTCGCCGCCTTCTCCGGCATCGGCAGT
>CAMOUW010000051.1 GCA_946626755.1 uncultured Clostridia bacterium | reverse complement strand
CTTTCCCATCCAGGAACTCAGCCAACCTGATATGCTCCACATTGCTGGTTGAATAATCAATATCGTCATTTGTAATGATAATTTTCTTATCTATCTGCGATAAACCGTTAAAAGCCTCAAATTCTCTTTTGTAAGTTTTTTCCTCTGCAACACTGTAAGCCACCTGAATATAATATTTTTTATTATCTTTCTCTGCCAGAAAGTCGATTTCTTTATTGTTGTTTTCAAAAACCGTAACTTCATACCCTCTGAAAACCAATTCGTTATAAACAACGTTTTCCATATTGTGGGTAAGGTCAAAATGCCCCTTGCTGCTTCTTAAAGAATTTAGTGACACATCACAATTATACAACTTTCTGCTCTGTTCAAGCTTACGTTTTGCCTTTTTGGAATACCTTTTTATCTGGTCAATAACGTAAGCCTCCTCAAGATACTCTATCCACTTTTGAACTGTATTGGCACTACAGGACACTCCCTGTGAATTCATATATCCGGCAATGGCATTAGCCGAATATATCCTTGCATTTGAGATAAGGATAAAGTCAACAACCTTGCAAAACTCTTTAACCTTTTTAATCTTATACCTATTGATAATATCGTTTACAACAATAGTTTCATCAAGGTCTTTTATGTAATTTCTCTGCTCCGTCTCAGTATCAAATTCTATTCGCTTCGGGAAACCGCCCCATATCAGGTAATCGGAAATGGAAGTATCTTTACCAAGTTCATTTGCATACTCTTTTATTTCTATGTAAGTAAAAGGACGGATCCTGAAGGAAACATACCTGCCGGACAGCTCTTTTGTAAATTCACGGGAAAGCAGTTTTGAATTTGATCCTGTAATAAACACGGAGCACCCCCTGCGACGAAGGGTTTTACACGCCAGTGCCCAGTCGTCTATCGTTTGTATCTCATCCAGAAAAACAAAACTCTGTCCATCTCCCTTTCTCTCTTCTGCGTAATTTACAATATCCTGCCAACTTTCTATTTCCGATGTTGCAAATCTGTCTTCAAAATCCAGATACACAATATTATCTGTCTTTTCCCCCACCTCTTTCATAATCTGCTCCAAAATAACAGATTTTCCGCATCTTCTCACACCGGTTATAACTTTGATAAGATCACTATCGTAAAAGCCCCTTATTTGCGAAATATATTTTTCTCTTATGATCATGTAAATGCCTCCGAATAATTATATTTAGAATTTTACCACATTTTTTCAAAATTCCAAATAATAATTAGAATTTTGTGAATCTATAGAATTATTCTAACTATTACACGGTTACATCATAATTATGATATTACCGCTCCTGAAAATATAAAGACCAAAGAAAAGCATCTCATCACTTCGATCAGCAATAATGATATGCCAATAATTAATCTTGAAGTTATTATCCTAAAAACTACTCCCTTATTTTACCATGACTTTTTTATGATACCCCTTTTTACCGCAACTGGGGCATTTCATTTTTCTTGACGTTCCTATATGTGGTGCCATGACCACCGCCTTCATTTCAGGCACATATCTTTCACCACAGTCAGGACATTCGTAATATCCGGCGTCGTGTTCTATTTTTAAGCCGACTACAGCGCATATGATAACTGTCGCAAATCCGGATGCCAGAAGGATTATCCCCAAGGGCATCATAACAGACATGATCAGTGCGCCTGATATTATAAAGAGCACATAAACCGGTATGGATAAAAATATCAGAACCTTTTCAAATGAAAGAAGCTTTTTGTTTGAGTTTTCTTCCAGCTTTCTCATTTCAAGCAACAGTTCGTTTGATGACTCTTCAAATTTCTCTGAGGCTATCCGCTCACCTTTAAAAAGCTCACTTACGCTTATCCCCAACAGTTCGCATAACTCCGGAATAATGGAAATATCCGGCATACACCTCCCGTTCTCCCATTTTGAAACGGCACGGTTAGTAATACCCAGTTTTTCCGCAAGGACTGCCTGGGTAAGACCTTTTTCCTTTCTGCATGCAGCTATAAATTTTCCGATCTTTTCCTGATCCATATGAAACAACCTCCTTTGTTACCGCCTAAAATACATCAATTCATCGGAAAATAACAGGAACCGGTGGTTGATTTTGATAAAACACACCCATTTCGCAGGACTATCGCTTACAGGATAACAATGTCTGCTCCTCCATTGTATTAAATGATCTGTAAAGATCCTATAACAATTATTTAAGGCATCAAATCGAAAGCCGTGACATTTACCTTACATTTTTGTAATAAAAAACAATGGTTTCACGTGTTTCTATTAATTATCTCGTTTTAACCTTCTTTCTTTACAAATACATACTCCGTTTCCGTAGACTGCCTCTCATCAAATACATACCCGCACCCGGTAAACTCTTTTATATCCTCCGGTCTCTCTGCATTTATACCTGCCATGTACCTCACCATCTCACCACGGGCCATTTTTGCATATATACCTTTCTGCACTACTTTTTCACCACTGAGTTCTCCGAAAACACAGGTGATAAAAAGGTCTTGTGGCTGAAGGTATTTTTCAATACAGACGGAATACTCTTTGGAAGCAAGATTGATGATCACCCGGCTCGTATCATTTACCTCTTCATATAATGAAGACCCCCAGAAGTCATAAAGGTCACGGAAGCCCTCTCCCTGCAGCTTCGCCTGCATTTCCAGCCGGTAAGGCACAACTCCGTCCATAGGCTTTAAGACCCCGTAGAATCCGGATAGTATACGAAGATGCTCCTGAACATAGTCAAACTGTCCGTCCTCAAAAACCGATGGCGCCATATAAGTGTACTGGATACCGTCGTATGCAAGCAGAGCCGGTGTGAGACCGCGCTTCAGATCCATAGCCTCAAATCGTTCTTCATTCTGTCTTGCTATCTTATCGCTGCAGTTCCAAAGCTTTTTCTTCTCTTCGTAAGACATTTCCCGGATAATATTTTTTAAGATCTCCGCCTTGTCCGTGAAAACAGGCAATTCCTCACATAGAAATGTATCCGTATCCACTTTCATCTGCTTTGCAGGGGATATAATGACCTTCAAACCATCGCCTCCAGATTTCTTTGTTATTTTTTTATATTACAATAATTATTGATAATTTACCATTAACTTAAAAAGTTTATTTAAGCGGATTTCAATTACAATATTGATCTAAATTTTCAAAAATATCAACTTGACTTTAATAAAAAATGATCGTATAATCACTTCCGACAATTTTTTTACTGAAGGGCACACGTAGCGCACCCGCGCGTAAATCTGATACGGCAACAGTAACGTATAAGATTTACACGCGGGTGTTTTTTTGTGCATATCAAAAAAAATCAATAATTGAAAGGAGACCTAAGGTGTTTAAAAACAAATTTCAGGAAGGGATATATGCCCTTATAACTATTTTTATCACAGTAAATGTTTTTGTACTTTATACGGTGTATGTCCTTGAGGGCAATACCATAAAAGAAGTAACCGGAGCCCACAGTGTGATCGAAGGGGTAAATATGATGGGAGGTATTTATATGTTCGGCCATTATCTGCCCATATGGTCTGTTATCCTTATAGAAATAGGAGTTGCATTTGTGCTTGATATGTTTATAGGCGGACCTCTTGCCATGAGGATCGCATTTACGGTATGTGATCCGAAGGATGTACACCCCTTATTTATGGAGGCAGTGATCATCTGTTGTACTGCAGCTATCATGTGTCCGATGATGAGCTGCCTGGCCGCCGTTTTCTACTACCCGTATTATGACGGCTTTAATGTCCTTACTCTTTTGGCAGAAATGTTTAAGACCCTTTGCCGCAACTTCCCCGTAGCTTTCCTCGGTCAACTTTTCTTTATACAGCCGCTTACAAGAGTTATATTCTTTAAGCTGCTGTTCAGAAAACCGAAAGAGGCGGCATAAAACAGAAAATGCATCGTGGGTTCACAGTGTATTTTTACTTCTTGACGTGATAAAAGAACAGGGGGCTTTTTCATGAAAATCTCCTGTCTTATTTTAATTTCAATCCGTCCTTGAAAGCCTCCCCTACCCTGCCGGACACCTTATAATACCCGTGTGTATACGGATCAAATGTAATAGATAAAGCTTAACCCTCCACTCTCTTTATAAGCTTTGCAGGCACACCGCCCACCACACAAAAAGCCTCTACATCCTTTGTCACTACTGCTCCTGCTGCTACAATAGCACCTTCACCAATGATCACACCAGCGGTCACCGTCGCATTTGCCCCTATCCAGACATTTTTACCGCCAAAATACACCTCCGGCGGCTTGTTGTCGCTGAAGCCCCATGCATATCTGACCTTATCTGTTTGCCAGATATGCTGCAACACGCTTATTTACGTTATCCTTGATGTTGTTGTAGTAAAATATGTAGTCTTCACCATGGCGTCCGTCCGGTCCGAAGTACTCGTGGGCAACCTTGGCAGCTTCCTCGGGCATCGGATCGATCTGCGCGTTGGTTATGACCACGCCCCGGGAAACATTTACCCGTGCATCCGCGCCTATATCACCGAATTTTACTTCGCCGGTTTCTTCGTTGTAAATGAGAGAGCCCAGGTTCTCGCTTGCCGGCGCGTAGGTGTCGTCAAGCTTCCAGTTTATCGGGTTGATGCTCATCGCCCCCGGCATAAGCACGGCTGTGACAGCATTTACCTCTGCGTTCTTGGGTCCTTCAGTGTTCCAGCTTATGATAACTCCGCTGTCCGTCTCACCTGAAGCAAACTTCAGGTGGGGATTGTCCGCAAGGTAATCTTTTGTGATGGAACATCCTATGAGGTACGCAGCAACCATGCGCTCGTAGTACTCGGGATGATCTTTGAAATATTTTTTAAGCAAGAGCTTTCCGAGGAAGGAGCCCTGGCTGTGCCCCGCCAGAATAAAGGGTCGGCCTCCGTTTAAATTCTCGAAGTAGTAGTCAAGAGCAGTAACCACATCGTCATAGGGCATACCGGAAATCGCCGCATCGACAGTACCTGTCTCCTTCCAGGCTTTCTTCATGGTGGGCATACCACACTGACGGTAATAAGGCATGAACACATTGGTTGCTTCCTCATAAGTAGTAGCATGTCCAAGGTACTCGGTTTCAGCTCCATCCAACATTTCCCTGTTATCAAGAGAAGCATACTCGGGAGCGCCTTCCGCTATGCTTCCCAAAATGTATTCAGTTGCATAAATGTAAAATGTGTCAACCTCTTTTGTGGCCTCAGGACGTCTGCACCAATTCTCCTTTTTGGAATAATCGGGTGTCTCACCGTAAATGTTCTTATTTGTTGTATTATCCATGATCAAATCCTTTCTTTAAATCCATATCTTTTTTTCCATCAGATCATTTTTTTGCCGGCAAAATACACTTCCTGCGGCTTATTGTAGCTGAAGCCCTCATGCTCTGCCGTTAGCAGGTCCTTGTCAAATACAAGGAAGTCCGCATCCTTACCGGCTTCAATGGAGCCCTTTGCATCCTCTATACCAAGCTGCTTAGCCGCATTTATGGTATAGCCCAGAATCATTTCTTCAATACTCATCCTCTGGTCTTCGGGAGGCAATACCTCAGGGCATCTTGCGTATTCGTAAACATTGGTTTTATCGGTGGATTTACGCGTCATTCCTATCTCCATGCCAAGATAAGGGTTCCAGGTCACGAAGTCACCAAAGACGATATTGTCACTGGACCATGTAACCAAAGCGCCGCTGTCCCAAACGGTTTTGCAGCGGAATGTCTTTGCAGCGCGTTCCTCACCAAGCCAGGTGGCTGCGATCTTAGGTTCTCCGGCATGCCACCAGGGTGTGTAGTTCGCCATCACCCCAAGCTTTTCAAAACGATCAAGATCTGCGTCATCCTGAATCTCCAGATGGGCACAGGTAACCCTCATATGGAAGTCATCTCCCAATTCTTTCTTTGCCATTTCCACGGCATCAAGCACGGTACGGGAAGCACGCTCTCCAACGGTGTGAACGTGAAGATCCAGATCCGACTCATTTAACTGCTTCAAAAGCTGGGCAAGCTCCTCGGGGGTAAATGCGGTGGATCCTACCGTATTAGTGTCAACGTAAGGTGTTACCATGGCTGCGGTATGGATCTTCTGGGTACCGTCCATAAAAATCTTCATGGTATGTACCTTCAGGTGCTCCGTGTCGTACTCACTACGGAAGCGCTTCAGTTCCTTAAGAGCTTTCTCCGCCTCTTTATGAGATGTAACCACGTAGCAGCCGTCTACATAAACAGGCAGCTTGCCCTCCTCATCCAGATCACGCAGACGTTTGTAGACCTTCTCATGAAACTCGGGAAATCCGGGAAGACCGGCGTCAAATACTCCGCTAACGCCTGCATTTACCGAAAACTCTATCCACCGGTTAAGCGCCGCATCAACCTGCTCATCGGTCAGCCCCATGGAACTGTCAAGGATAACGGGAACTTCCGTGGCTGTTTCATACATATTTCCGGTCACATGACCGTCCTTTCTTACATAATAGCAGAGGCCCGGCACGGGATCGGGCGTGTCATCGTTAATTCCGTGCTTTGCAAGGATCTTAGAGTTCACCCATATGCTGTGTCCCTCTCCTTCCTGGATCAAAAGCTCCGCATCAGGACAGATCGCATCCAGATCCTCTTTTACGATATCTTCGCCGTTTAAGAATTTCTTCTCAAGAATGAATCTGTAACGCTCCTCACCCGGATTCTTTTTGATATAGTCTTCCATAATGTCCAGCGCTTCCTGTTTGCCGTTACCCTCTACGCGCATCCCCATATCCGCATACTCGAATCCGACAGGTATGGTCACATGAACATGGGCGTCATATATAGCGGGCATGACAAATTTACCTCCGAGATCCGTCACCTCTCCTTCGTAGTCGGAAAGTCCGGCCTCATCCCCCACATATACGAACTTGCCGTCATTTACCACAAACGCATCGGCCTGAGGGTTTTCCTTGTCCGATGTAAATATTTTTGCGTTTTTGATTATCTGATCTGCTTTCATGATTTTTCTCCTTTGAATTTAGCGATTATTTAACCTGTGCTTTAAGCACTTTCTGATGATCTGTGAAAACCGCAGCATTGCGACAACTGTTAAAACAGATATAACAGCCCCGTTTTTTTTAAAGATCATCGTATCCTTCCTACATTTTGATTATATTCTTATTAATGTTAAAAAACCGTTAAAATGAAAAAAAATTAACAATTAAAATTAAAAAAAAAGAATGTTATCCCATTAGAACACATTCTTTTTGTATATTCAGATCATTATTATCATCGGTGACTGAAACGTCTTCTTGCAAATATTGTGATCGTAACAATTGCCGCAGAGGCAGCTGCTGCTATCACCCATACCGGCATATGATCAACATCTCCTGTTTGTGCTGACTTTACACTTTCTACAGCTTCTGAAGCCGGTGAGATAGCTCCGGAATGTGAAATGCTGCTTTGTGCGGATCCGCTGTCCGTGCCGGTATTTCCGTCTGTTTGGGGTTGCGCTGCAGGTTCAGCAGGCTTAACGGATGGTGTCTCCCCGCCGCTGCTGCCTCCCATATCATAGGCTATCAGGGTTTTACCTGCTATGACTCCTGCATCCTCAAGTGAACCGGGCTCGAACACCGTACCTTCATCAGCTATGAGCACACCGGATACGGTTACATTTACATGGTCTTTGTCTGCAAAACGCTGTGTAAGGGTAACTGTCCCGCCATAGCTGCCGGCGTATATGCTGTCAGACAGATCAGACCATCCAAGGCTGATCCGGGCTCCGGTGCCTTCTGTGGAGCCGCCGTCACCTATACCGTAGCCCTCCTCTGAATCCGCCGTGACATTTCCGCCTTTTACGGTTATGCTTCCGCCGGACTTACCGTAGGAAGCGCCGATCCCGGCGCCGCCTTTACCTCCCTTTACAGAGATACGGCCACCGTTTATAGTGATCGTGCCGCCGCTTCCGTCTTCACCGCCGATACCTGCAAAATGCTCAGGCACATTGTCTATAAGCAGAGATCCTGCAGTTTCTCCGCTGCTCTGGGCCCATATATTAAATGAGGATTCGTCAGGCACGGTTATCCCGTAAGGCACGTTAAATGTTACTCCGTCGGGAATAAGAAGATGCACATCGCTTCCGGTAACCTGTAATCTTTGATCTGCAGTAACATTTTCAGCAACCACATACCAGCCGTCGTTTAATTCAGTGCTATCACCGTTTAAAACCGTATATTCAGGAACCGTCTTTGTTTCATTTTCCGATTTATAAGTGTAGGATTTTTTCTCTTCGTGCTTATCAAAAACAGCGTAGTAGGCTGAACCCCTCTCTACCGTGAATTCATATTCCGTATCCGTGCTTACTATCTCGCCTGTGGGGCTGTCCTTAGCCCAGCCTAAAAAAACATAACCTTCATTTGGCTGCGCATAAATCGTTTCTTTGTCCGCTTCTCTTCTAAGCTCGGTCTGCATTACAGAATAATATTTGCGGCTTTTTTTATATTTTACCTTGCCCCCGGAATACTCACTGTTTCTTAACTTATCATAAATGCCTAAATGTACGCTCACATTCCAGCGGGCATAAATGGTCGTATCACCGTTCATTGGTTTGCTAAAATCATAAACTTCCGTGAAATCCGTATCTGTATACCAGTTTTCAAAGTTGGATGTGAAATCCGGATCCCTGGGGTCCTTGGGCCTTGCGACTTTACCCTCATCATCCGCCGTTACCGGTGCGATCTCATTTCCGCCGCGGGTGTCGAATGACAGTTTAGTCTTCTCAAACATAGCAAAGTAAAACTGATTCTTGCCTTCTTCAACTTCAAAATTCCATTCCGGGTCAGTGTTTACAATTACCCCTGAAGGCGTTATGGCATTTTTAGCTGTGGACCATCCGGTAAATTTATACCAGGATTTATTCGCTTTAGCGGCAATACCTGTCTGTCTGCCGAAAATATACAGTTCTGATGAGCCGTGGTTCCAGTCTTTGTTTCCTACCTTAACAGATCCGGCATCGGTGCCCCATTTCTTTTTCGCAGGATCATAGGAAAACGCAGCCACGTAGTCACCCCACCCGGCATACAGCGTCAGATCAGATGTAACAGGCTCCTGGTTGTCAAAATCAAATATGTATTCATCCTCAAGAGAAGGATCCGTATACCAGTTTACAAATACACAACCCTTCTTATGCGAAGTTGAATAAGGCTTGTTAACCTTATCACCGTGCTTTATGGTCTGGGTCGGCTCCTGATCATTTGCACCGTTCATTACAAAATTAACTGTGTAATATTTATCCTTCCAGGTCGCCCGGATGTTCAGGTCATTGATAGTATTCGGGATCAGAAGCGTATCTCCCGGGGCATATTTACCATCCATGTGCTCCGTATCGCCGGGCTCGGACATGGGAACAACACCCCACATAGTGGCATACCATTTATCAAATTCCTTGCCTTCCGGTGCTGTATATCCTATTTCTTCGACAGTAGGGAATGTATAGCGCTTTTTCGTAGGAACGGTCACAGTTTTTGCCTCACCCCCGCCACCGTTGGCTTCATAATACAGCGGTATCTGTCTTTCTGCCGCCTGCGGTGTAACTGTTACTGCAGAAACAGCGATCACGGACACCACCAGTGCCAGTAAAAGTTTGAATATCAGATTATTTTTGGTCTTAAATTTTCTCACGTCACTCACCGCCTTAATTTTTGCACATTTCCCATACTAACATATTATTTTTCATACTGGCTTTTGTCAATTATTTTTATGTTATTATTCATAAACGCCGACACAACTCTGCCGGCGTTTTCTTTTTTTATATATATAGCAGCTTTTCAGAAGGGTCTGTATCTGTTTTTTGTGCTTACTTTATATTCAACATATTCTGTAATTCCTGATAATCCACACTCACTATGGCAGATTTTTCCACATCCTCAGGCACCTTTATCTCATTATTTACGTCAAAGCTGTTAAGCTTGATGGTTGCATCTATATCATCTACATAAAAACCTCTCTTAATAAATCTCCATAAAAACCGTTTTTTTGACATCTGCCGCTCGAAAAAACGGCCGGTTAAGATCGATCCCCACCGACCGTTACTATTAGATGCTCTCAAAATATCGGCCTGTTCCACCTGATCCGTAATATTCACCCCGATTCCTTTACCTGATGAATAATATACGTGCCCCCCCTCATGGATCAAGCGCTTTATTTCATATCGTATTCGAATATTTCATGTATTTCCTTATCGAATCCTTCGTAAAATCCTTTAGGCATGCCAAGCACTATCCTGGCTCCTCTGTTATAGCTGATCAGCATACGGTTGTTGTCTTTATCAAAGGAAAGTCCTTCGATCTCTCCCTGCAGAGTGACATCGTCAAGGGTCCTTTCAAGCACTACCGTAAATGCGCTCTTTTCAGGATCTACTTTACATCTGTATACATGATCCGGTTCACCAAGATCCGCCGTACCGTCGTCAGCCGTCATATACAGGCTTCCGCCGTAATACGCGATCCCCTGCAGCCACTGCGGCGGCGCCTGGATATGGTGCTTGCCAAGATACTCTCCGGTCTTCAGATCATAGCGGTACAGATATCTGCCGCTTTCATCGCCGTCCCAGGAACACATCCATACACAATTATGATCCGGATCCACAGCCACGCCGGAAACCTCAGTCTGGCCGCTGTCTTCGGCAAATGGCCAGGTTCTTACCAGCTTAAGCGTATCAGCATCATATACGGCAATCTGGATATTTTTTGCCTTGCCATCCATAAAATGCTCTACGCCGGCGTAGATCTCTCCATTGTAAACATCTATATCACCGATGTGATTGACTTCGGCCTTAAATTCCTTAAAGGGCTCTTCAGCCTCTGCGACCAGTTTCCATTCCTTATCGTAATGTGTGATAGTGGTACTGCCGGATACATAGTACTCTCCGCCTTCCCAGGCGATACCCTGACGTCCGTCCACCTCATGAACACCGCTGAGCTCATAAGAATGGGCCGGAAGCATTTCCTGCGCAGTTTTCTCTACCAGCCCTTTTTGTGTTACAGGTGCCGGCATTGTTTTTTCAACTTCTTGCGCAGCCGTAGTCGTCTCACTCTCAGTCTTGTGCTCTGCCGCAGCTCCGCCGCAGGCAGTTATAAGTACAGAAGCGGTTGCTATGATACCCAGTCCGCAAATAATATTTCTTTTTTTTATCATTTTATATTACCTCTCCATCCTTTTGCTTTAAAAATGTCACATCATATATAAGATATTTGAAACATGCTGCGTTAAATACAGTAGTATTTGGTCAGGAAATAGGTTCTGTCCCAATCAATGATCTTTCTCTCAGATTCCTTTTCAGGGTGGATGTCGAACTCATCGAACACCATCACTTCCCTGTTTTCTGTATCATAAAGCGGCCACTCTTTTGCCTTTCCGTCAGGGGAAATGTCTGCGGAAAGGGAAGGATTACCGGTCTTTGCAAACTGAACCCACATCTTGCGCATGATCTTACCGAAGGTCTCATCAAATATCCTGCCCGTGACTAAGGTTTCCTCCGGATGATTAAATACTGTAGAAAGCTCAACTGCATGTCCGCTTTTCAAAAGCGGAAAAGAAGACTCTGGTGTGAAATAATATGTGTAAGACTTGCCTCCGGCATTTGTCTGGTTCTCTGACATTCTGAACAGAGGCGCGATAAACACGACCTGGTCAAACAGACGGTTCGTGGCGGAATATTCCCTGGTAGCTCCCTTAACATCCCTGCAGAAGCCCTCCACAAGTTCTTTCTCCTCCTCTGTCAGCTGTGCAAGCTTTCTCGCCATGCGGTCATCGCAAAACATATCCCAAAGCTCTAATCCTAATCCATATATAAAATATCCCATTTCATCCTTTGTGCAGCCCTGAAGGAATACGATATCCTTTGCAGCGCCATCTGCATAAGCCTTAAACGGGTCAAGCGGCAGATGATCACCATCTCTTTCCGCCCATACACGAAGTCCCAGCAAGGAACCTGCCGTGCTCACGAATTTTTCCGGGTCTACCTTTTGCAGGTCGGCAACGGTCTTGCATCCCAAAGCTTTCATAACATCATCGGTGCAGGCAATGGCTTCCTCTGTGGATCTGGTAAATACCGGAGACCCGCTCTCTGCAATAACCTTCTGAAAATACTCGTGTGACCCTTTTATAAGCGGGAGCAGGGACACGCTTCCACCCCCGGCAGACTGACCCATGATGGTCACATTGCCCGGATCACCGCCGAAAGCAGCGATATTCTCATGAACCCACTTGAGTGCCATTATCTGATCCAAGAGTCCCAGATTCTGGGCATCCGGATAATCTTTGCCGTCGGGTAAATGTGACAGATGGAAGAAACCGTAAACTCCCAGTCTGTAATCGATTGAAACAACGATAACGTCCGGATTCTCTTTTACAAAATTCGTACACTCCTCACGGGGTTCAGAGGTCCCCCCAACCTCAAAAGCGCCGCCGTGAATCCATACTATGACCGGTTTTTTCTGATCAGACGCATCATTTGCCTTCCATACGTTCAAATAAAGACAATCCTCACCCTTCGGGTACATAGACGAGATCTGCCATATGTCTTCCACCTGCCAGGCGCTTTTACCAAAGTAGTACGCCTCGTACACACCTTCATCGGGTTCAATGTCCACCGGCGCTTTCCATCGTAACTCCCCTGTCGGCTGCTTACCCACAAAGGGAATACCCTTGAAAGCTATCACTCCGTCCTTCTCTCTGCCCACGAAGGTTCCGTTTATACACTTTACAGCCAGGGACTCATCATAGTTTCCGTCGGTAATAGCTTTGTTCTCACCATAGAGGGTAGTCATTCTTTCTTTTGCTTTCTCCATGTCCAGAAACTCATTTTTTAATTCATCCATTGCTTTATTCTCCTTTCGTCTGCTTTCACCAAAATATACATCCTTCGGTTTATCCTTTCAGATTCCTGTTTCACTCACATTCTCAATATGAAGCTATACACCGGGATCAGCAGACCCTCTTGGAGGAACCGTTTCCAAGGCGCTCTGCCCAGGACATCATCAGGTCCTCCCGCCTTCCGAAAATATCCTTCTGCATGCCGATGGTATCGTCGAAGACCATCGTCTGGCGGTCGTCCCCCGAGAACTTCTTCCACTCGTATTTGTCGGTGGAGGGGTTGCCCG
>CAMOUW010000050.1 GCA_946626755.1 uncultured Clostridia bacterium | reverse complement strand
TCCATAAGACCATCGAGCTTCCGGACAATCCCTCCACAAGAGGTCAGATTGCCCAGGTGGGATACATGCTTAAGGTTGAAGAATAATTTTATATAAGTTTTATGTAAAGGAGGTATTATATGGATTTATCGAGCTTAAAGCCTAACGAGGGTGCCGTTTCCGACAGATTCAGAGTCGGAAGAGGACACGGTTCGGGCAACGGCAAGACATCCGGAAGAGGTCAGAAGGGTCAGAAAGCCCGTTCAGGCGGTTTGCCCAGACCCGGCTTCGAGGGTGGTCAGATGCCTTTGTACAGACGTATCCCCAAGCGTGGATTTACTAACTACAATCATCTTGATATAGTAGGCGTAAATGTATCTGCTCTTGACGGTTTTAAAGATGGAGATGAGATAACAGTAGAAGGTCTTATAGAAGCCGGTATCATCAAGAATCCCAGAGATGGCGTGAAGATTCTTGGTAATGGAGAGATTTCCAAAAAGCTCACGGTTAAGGTGAACGGTTTCACTGCATCCGCCAAGGAAAAAATCGAAGCAGCAGGCGGTACTTGTGAGGTGATTTGATGATAAAAACACTGGGCAGAGCATTCAAGAATTCTGACGTGTTTAAGCGTATGATGTTTGTGCTTGGAATACTGGTAGTTGTCCGTATCGGAAGTCTTATTCCCATACCCGGAGTAAATACAGATTATTTCAAGACACTTCTTTCAGGGCTTGGCGAAGGAAATCTGGCGTATCTGAATGCATTTACAGGTGGTTCTTTTGAACGATTATCCCTGTTCGCACTCAGTATCACGCCTTACATCACATCATCCATCATCGTACAGCTCCTTACGGTAGCCATACCTAAGCTGGAGGAGATGCAGCGTGAGGGTGAGGATGGTCGTAAGAAAATGAACAAAATCACCCGTCTTATTACTATTGGTCTTGCAATTGCCGAGTCCATTGCTATGGCTGTGGGCTTTGGAAGACAGGGGCTTATAAAAGGATGGGAGACCATGAGCGGTGCTCATTATGTAGCATCTATCTTCATAGTCGTAGTCGCACTTGTTGCAGGTGCAACAGCACTTATGTGGCTTGGTGAGAGAATAACAGAAAGAGGTGTGGGTAACGGAATCTCTATTATCCTTCTTATAAACATCATTTCAGGTATTCCCACAGACTATGCAAGACTTTTCTCACAGTTTGTATTCGGACGTCCCGGAGGTCTTGCGGCGTTGGCTATTTGTATCATCGCCGGAGTTACTTTACTTCTTATTGTCTTTGTATGTATACTGCAGGATGCACAGAAAAAGATCCCCGTGCAGTATTCACAGAAGGTTGTGGGAAGAAGGATGTTCAAGGGAGAGTCATCACATATACCCCTCAAGATAAATATCGCGGGTGTGATGCCTATCATCTTTGCATCATCCATAATGCAGTTCCCTGTTATAATAGCTTCGCTTATTACGGGGTCACAGCCTGAGTGGACGAAGTATCTTACTTCTTCATACTGGTTCAACCCCGGAGCATGGCATTATACAATAGGACTTGCAGCATATCTGGGACTTATACTGGCATTTGCTTACTTCTATACTTCTATAACATTTAATCCACTTGAGATTGCTGACAACATAAAGCGCTCAGGCGGTGTTATACCGGGTATTACACCGGGTAAGCAGACCAGCGAGTTCCTGAAAGGTATGCTCAACTCAACCGTATTTATCGGAGCTATCGGGCTTATGATCATAGCTATCATACCCATTATATTCTCAGGTATATTCGGTGCGAGCGTTTCCTTCGGAGGAACATCCATTATCATTATCGTAGGTGTCATCCTTGAGACACTCAAGCAGATGGAAGCTATGATGAGGAATAAGAGTTACAGAGGATTCCTCAGTGATGATGATGCTTAATAAAACAAAGAGACATCAGAAGACAGGGGGACAGGGGCAAGACCTGTCCCCCTTGTGTCATGTACTGTACAATGACCTGAAAAGGAGGCCGATCATGAAAATAGTAATGCTTGGAGCGCCGGGAGCCGGAAAAGGAACCCAGGCAAAGAAAATAGCCGAAAGCTACGGTGTTCCCCATATTTCCACGGGAGACATTTTCCGTGCCAATATTAAAAATGACACAGAGCTTGGCAGAAAAGCCAAGACTTATATGGATAAGGGTGAGCTTGTTCCGGATGAGCTTGTAGTGGAGCTTATCATGGACAGATTCAAAGAGCCTGACTGCGAAGGCGGTTATGTGCTTGACGGTTATCCACGGACCATTCCCCAGGCTGAAGCTTTAGACAGCGCCCTTGAGGAAGCGGGAGAGAAACTTGATTATGCTATAAATGTGGATGTACCCGATGAGGTAATTATAAATCGTATGTCAGGAAGACGCGCCTGTCTTAAGTGCGGAGCCACATATCATATTCAGTACAACCCGCCTGCTGTTGAAAACACATGCGATGCCTGCTCAGAAGAGCTCTCCCTCAGGGATGATGACAGGGAAGAAACAGTAAAGAACCGTCTTGAGATTTACCATGAGCAGACAGAGCCGCTTGAGAAGTACTACAGCGAACACGGGGTACTCTACAATGTAGACGGAACAAAGGATATGGATGAGGTGTTTGAATCCATCCGTACTATTGTTGGAAATTAATAGCTTATGGATTTACTCAGTACGGATTTTAAAGGGTGTTTTGCATTTTCACTGTCGGGTCACGATAAGGGAAGCATATACGTGATCACGGATATGGACGACAAATATGTCTATTTGTCAGACGGAAGACTAAAGACAGTGGACAACCCCAAGAAAAAGATACATAAGCATATTCAGCCCGTTAAGAAAAGGGCGGATTCATTTATGGAAGATATGACCGATACCGGAAGCCGGCACTATTCGGATGAGCAGGTGAAAAGAGCCATAAAATTATATTGTTCATATCTTAAAAAGGGAAAGGAGGCATGACGAATGTCAAAATCAGATGCGATAGAAATCGAAGGAACAGTTGTAGAAAAGCTGCCCAATGCCATGTTTCAGGTGGAGCTTGAAAATGGACATCAGGTGCTTGCGCATATAAGCGGAAAACTTAGAATGAATTATATACGTATCCTGCCGGGGGATAAAGTGACATTGGAAATGTCGCCTTATGACCTTACAAAAGGAAGGATAATATGGAGGGATAAATAATCCTTGCAAAGAACCTATAATATGTGATATACTAATCGACAGACTTGTCTGAAAGGAGGATTTTGCAGTGAAGGTTAGATCATCAGTAAAACCTATTTGCGAAAAATGCAAAGTCATTAAAAGAAAAGGTGTTATTAGAATTATCTGCGATAATCCTAAGCACAAGCAGAGACAGGGCTGATTTCTCCCTGTTCGTTTCCTGTACGGGCGGCCGTCACCGCCGGTACAGGTCTCTGAAAAATTAAAGCGGCTGAGTGTATGATCTATTCGTACACTATCTTTAATTAAATCCGGTCACGGGGGATGACACACATTTCAGGCCTTTTTATAAAAGGAGCTGTCATTTACCGCTGACTGATGAGTAACATTTTTAGTTTTAAGATATTTCATTTATTTTGATTTAATAACGGAGGTTATAAGACACATGGCTCGTATTTCAGGTGTAGATTTACCGAGAGAAAAGCGAATTGAAATCGGTCTGACATATATTTATGGCATCGGAAGATCCAGATCTGTTAAGATCTTAGAGCAGGCAGGCATCAGCCCTGACACTCGTGTAAAGGATCTTACGGATGATGAGGTAGCAAAGATCCGTGACGTGATCGATGCTGATACAGATAACCTTATCGAGGGTGATCTCAGAAGAGAGATAGCCATGAATATTAAGAGATTAAAGGAAATCGGCTGCTACAGAGGAATCCGTCACAGAAAGGGTCTCCCTGTCAGAGGACAGAAGACTAAGACCAATGCACGTACATGCAAGGGTCCCAAGAAGACGGTAGCGAACAAGAAGAAATAATATAGGAGGCTTTTGATAAAATGGCTCAGAAGGTTACAAAAAAACCTACCAGAAAGGTAAAGAAGAATATTGATAAGGGACAGGCTCATATTCAGTCTTCCTTTAATAATACTATCGTTACATTGACAGATACGCAGGGAAATGCTCTTTCATGGGCAAGTGCAGGCGGACTGGGCTTCAGAGGTTCTAAGAAGTCTACTCCTTACGCTGCTCAGATGGCTGCAGAGACAGCTGCAAAGGCTGCTCAGATTCATGGCTTAAAGTCAGTAGACGTTATGGTTAAGGGTCCCGGTTCAGGAAGAGAAGCTGCTATTCGTGCGCTTTCAGCTGCCGGTCTTGCAGTTACAAGTATTAAAGACGTTACACCCGTTCCTCATAACGGTTGTCGTCCGCCCAAGCGTAGAAGAGTTTAATGTAAGGAGGTATGTACAGATATGGCAGTGAATAGAGTCCCTGTATTGAAAAGATGCAGATCCCTGGACATGGATCCCAACTTTTTGGGTATCAGTAAAACATCTAAAAGAACAAGACTTAACGGCGGAAGAAAGATAAGCCAGTACGGCCTTCAGCTCAGAGAGAAGCAGAAAGCTAAGTTTATCTACGGCGTACTTGAGAAGCCCTTCCGTAATTACTATAAAAGAGCTGAGAGAATGAAGGGTATGACCGGTGAAAACCTCATGGTCATGCTTGAGAGAAGACTTGACAATGTCATCTTCAGACTCGGCTTTGCAAGAACGAGAAAAGAAGCAAGACAGATCGTAGGTCATAAGCACGTACTCGTAAACGGCAAGCAGGTAAATGTACCTTCATATCTTATCAGCGCAGGTGACGAGATTACCATCAAAGAGAAGAACAGATCATCAGCGAGATATAAGGCTATCCTTGAGGTTACAGGCGGAAGACTTGTACCTGAATGGCTTGAGTCCGATAAAGAGTCTCTTTCAGGAAAAGTACTCAACCTTCCCGAGAGAGCAGCTATCGACGTACCCGTAGACGAGATGCTTATCGTCGAGCTGTATTCAAAATAATAAATAATTGAGTTGATAACTGCACGGTTATAGTATAGAGAGGTAAAATATACATGGGGGATTCCGAATTTAACTTTAAGCCGCCTAAGATGGAGCGCAGTGTTGTTTCAGAAGACGGAAAGTCTGCTACATTTGTTGTTGAACCCCTCGAAAGGGGTTACGGTCTCACACTGGGTACTTCTTTAAGAAGAATCATGCTTTCCTCTTTGAAGGGTATAGCTGTTACAGGCATCAAGATCGAGGGCGTGCTTCATGAGTTCAGTTCCATTCCGGGAGTGAAGGAAGATGTGTCTGAGATCATCATGAACATCAAACAGCTTGTTATAAAGAACACATCTCTGGAGACAGAAATCGTAAAGCATTTGGAAGTTTCAGGAGAAGGTGTTGTTACAGCGGCTGATATCGATACAGGTTCCGATATCGAGATAGTTAATCCCGACCTGGTTATAGCCCACCTCGATTCAGAGGATGCCTCTTTGAATATGGAGCTTCATATAAAGAGAGGAAGCGGCTACGTAAGTGCGGAAAGAAACAAGCAGAGCGATCCGCCGGCAGGGCTTATAGCGATAGACTCTATATATACACCCATTGAGCGTGTAAATATGTCTGTATCCAACACCCGTGTGGGTCGTGATACCGACTATGACAAGCTTACTCTGGAGGTATTTACCAATGGTGCGGTGACGCCCGAGGAAGCGCTCAGCTCTTCCGCCAGACTCCTTAAGGAGTATCTGAAGGTATTTACCATTTCCGAGGAAGAAGAGATTGTAGAGGATATCTTTGAGCCGGAGCCGGATGATCAGTCCAAGACACTCACCATGAGCATTGAGGACATGGAGCTTTCCGTAAGATCCTTTAACTGTCTTAAGAGAGCAGGTATAAATACAGTAGCTGATCTTGTGAATAAGACAGAGGATGAAATGATGAAGGTGCGTAACCTCGGTAAGAAGTCCCTTGATGAGGTTCATCTTAAACTTGAGGAACTTGGTCTGCACCTTAAAAGAAACGATGAGTGATTAGAATAAATATATATGCCGCATACAGTAAGACCGTAAGAGCGTGTATGAGCCACGGCATAAAATTGGAGGTTTACAATGGCAAAGTACAGAAAACTTGGCAAAGACTCCGCAGCGCGTAAAGCGTTGCTCAGAAATCAGGTAACAGCTCTTTTTCAGCATGGTAGAATAATCACTACCGAGGCAAGGGCAAAGGAAGTAAGAAAGATAGCTGAAAAGCTTATTGCTCTGGCTGTAAGAGAAAGAGACAACTTTGAGACTGTTACGGTACAGGCCAAGGTTGCAAAGAAGGATGACGAAGGCAAGAGGATAAAGGAAGCACAGGGAGGCAAGATGGTTCCCGTGTACGAGACTGTTGAGAAACAGATCAAGAAAGACAATCCTTCCCGTCTCCATGCAAGAAGACAGATGAATAAGGTACTTTATAGTGTAAAAGAAGTACCTTCCGATAATGCAGGAAGAAAGAAGAACACAAAGGAGATCGACCTCACCCAAAAACTTTTTGATGAATTTGCTCCCCACTACGCTGAGCGTAACGGCGGATACACAAGAATCATCAAAGTGGCTCCCAGAAGAGGTGATGGCGCTCTCGAAGTTATTCTTGAGCTTGTATAAATAAAAAAGCACCTCTCGGGTCTGCGGGAGGTGCTTTTTGTTTCGGCATTATACTAGTAGTGAAAAAATGGAAGCATCTAATCCCATGTACAGTCAGACACCGTGTTGTTTATATACATTTTGTTTGTTTAAAGGACGGGTCATATATTTACTTCAGAGCGTTGTATGGTAGTCAGATGATATCTGGTGCTCTCGCGTATTTAGTATATTGCATTTGAAAGATTATAGGTATAGAATTAGAGGAGAAGAGTTATATCGGATAATATTGATTCAATAATGTCCATATATAACAGAAAGGAGGCGCGATATGAAAAAAACGGTACTTGTTGCTATAGTCACAGGAGCCTGTGCTGCAGCATTTTTTGGCTCAAGTCTTATTACCGGCTGGAGTATACGTTCAGGCGCCTCTGTGTCAGAGATGACAGGAGAGGAAGAAATTACTGCAGTTAATAATACTTCAGGGGTGCCTTTAGGCGCAGTATATGAAGATGCTAAGGCTGTAAAGGGGAGAGAAAAAGGGAAGGTCGCATCTAAGACAGTACCATCAGGAGCTGATGCATCATCACATTCTGTAAAGGAAAATGATTTACAAAATATACCTCAGAACGAAATAAATGTAATTGATAGTACGGTGGTTTATGAGACAGTTGGACCGGAGGAGCCGGCTGAAGAACCGGCGGGATATAAAAGTGTTGTGGGAAGTGTGGCATCTGTTTCAGGAGAGAAAAGCAGCACCAATACTGATACTATTGTAAATGAGACTGAAGCGGCTAAAGACGATGTTGTCACGTCAGAAGGAACTGCGGGTGTGGTAAAGGGTGCTGTGGCAGGAAGTGTTTCTATAGAGGAAGATGGTGTATCAGAAGAGAAGCAGAGAGGGATTGTTCGTCAGTTGGCTGAAAGTGCAGCATTGGCAGCAGTGGCGCAGGAAAATACGGCAGGTGATGATATAACCCGTGACAATACAGTAAGTTATGCACCCAAACCTCAGAAAGAAATTTCCTATGATCCGGGAGATGGATTTGAAAGAAATTATCAGATAGGTACTGAAACCACAAGGTGCATTAAAGTAAAGTATTCCAGAATAGAGTTGACATTTGTAAGACGTACACTTCACTATGATACCGGAAATTTTGATATTGTAGAATATTTTAAAAACGGGAAAATGATTGATGAAGACGACTACGAAGATGATTATGAGGATGCACTTGAGGATATGTGGGAGGGCAAATGCTCTATGGATGTGACTTCCAGTCAGTCCCCCATTATGGTGCAGGAAAAGGTTAAATAAGTATCTTTAGGTTTAACTATAAAAGCAAGTTTTTGTATAATATATTTTTCTAAAACACAAGCCCCCGGGAATGTCCGGGGGCTTGTGTTTTTCCTGTTGGTCTAATTGTTTTTTAAAGCCATGAGTCTGCGGATTTTACCGGGAATATCCTGAGAACCTACAATATCAGTGACCAGACAGACGCAGGTGGCTCCGTGGGCGAAGACCTCTCTGATATTGTGTTCTTTTATGCCTCCGATAGCGACAAAAGGAATGTCTGTGTTTTGGACAACGAAGTCCAGATATTCCAGCCCCACAGGTGCGCATACATTTTTTTTCGTATGAGTCTCATAAATTGGTCCTACACCTATGTAATCTGCGCCTCTTTTTATGGCGTCAAGAGCCTGTTCGGGAGAGTGAGTGGACAGACCTATTATGAAATTATCAGGGGATATGGCACGGACAGCTTCAATGGGCATGTCTTCCTGACCTATATGCACACCGTCAGCACCTACAGCAAGGGCCAGATCGGTGAAATCGTCGATAATAAGGCGGGCGCCTGCATCAGCGGTCATTTCTCTAATTTTTACGCACTGGCGGTACATATCTATACCGCTTTTTTCTTTTTCACGGTACTGGATTACATTTACACCGGCTTCAAGCATTTTTCCTACGTCGTAGATGTTGTCGCCGCTGTAGGAAAAAGTTTCTGCAGTCATGCCGTATATAGTGGTGTTTTTAAGAAAATCAAAGGTTGTTGAATTCATATCATATCTCCTCAAATCAGATGGGCGTGGCTAAAGTTATCATTAGGTGTTTTGAAAAATGAAATAAAGTATGGATTACTGAAAAAAATGCCATATTAAAATATGGCTGTCTCTTCTAAAGAGCAGCCTTTATTTTGCATCCAGCGTGAGTGTAAGTACAAGATCGGCCTGCTTGGCGGCGGCTACATTTACACGGGGTGCTAAAGGGGGATGCGTGTCAATCCCGGTTTTTCCGTCGCCTACGATGTACAGATTGGGACGTCGGTACTTTACGGAAATGTTGTCTGTATTTCCGTAGCCGGCTATCCCTGAGGCGCAAATTACGGGCTTGCCCATGGGAAGAGCGGAGGATACAAAAAGAGCTTTGCTTTCAGGTGAATCGAAGGCTTCTATGTATATGTCCTGATCCTGTAAAATGTCAGCACCTTTGTTTAAATGATCATATTCTTTGAAAGTATATGAGGGTGTGTTGTCTTTGTACATATGGCTTTCGACATAGGTTTTTGAGGGATCAAATGAGTCGTCAAATTTTTCTGATATTAGGTTTAGATTGAGACGGGGATTTAGACGAAGCAGGTTTTCCGCTAAAGCCCGGGTTTTTTCCAGACCTACCTGATCGGGAAAGAAGAACTGGCGGTTTAGGTTGCTGGGTTCTACGGTGTCATAGTCCATGAGTGTGAGGTTTATAAAGCCACTTCGTACCAGTAAATGAGCAACATTTGAGCCCAGTCCGCCGCACCCGGCTATGAATACCCGGGTGGCGCCTATTTTATTTAGTTGTTCTTTTGAATAATAACGGGAGAGACCGAGATGTAATGTGTTCATGATTGTATTCCTTAATGTATTAATTCAAATTATGAAAATTATATTTTCTCCACGCTGCTGCTTGACGTCGAAAATACAGTAATTCATACGCTGAATTTGAAGGTTGCTTAAGTTGTTGCGATGGATTCCCAGTCTTTAAACACCGGCTGGTAGCCGCGTTTTTTTATGGCTTCAGCCAGTTCATCTACGGAACGGGTGTCGGTTATTTCAAACTGGCCGTCGCTTTTTTTCTCCTGGCCATGTCCGCCTACTTCTGTTATGGAACCGGCGCTCATTTTTGTGACTCCGAGGCCTATGAGTCTGTCACGTAATTTAGCAGGCTCTCTGGTGGATATGGTGATCCCAAGGCGGGGCAGAAAGATCCTGTATGCAAGCATTGCCTGTACCAGGTCGATATCTTTTACACTGCAGGCGGCATTATAATCGGTGATGCCTTCGTGCTCGCATATTCTGGGAATGGAGACGGCGATGTCGCTTCCGGGATATTTATCCTGCAGATATTTTGCGTGAAGTCCGGTGAAGAATGTGTCATGACGCCAGTCATCAAGTCCCAGGAGAGCGCCAAGATTTACATTGTTGTAGCCGGCTTTGCATGCGAGTTCAGGACTGTCGAGGCGTTTTATGAAATTACCTTTTTCGCCGATGGGATGAAGAATTGGAAAAATGTCTTCGTTGTAGGTTTCCTGAAACATGGTAAATCCGTCGGCGCCTGCGTCAAAAAGCATATTGTATTCATCTTCGGTCATGGAGTAGACTTCGATGGAAATGGAATCGACGTATTTTCGAAGTATTTTTGTGGCTTCGGCTATGTAATCCGGAGGGCTGGCTTTCCTGCTTTCCCCCGTAAGTATGATGATGTGACGCACTCCCATTTCCCGGATAGCACGGCCTTCGGTCTCGATTTCTTCGGGAGTGAGCCTGGCGCGTTTTACGGGATTGTTTCGGTTAAATCCGCAGTAGAGACAGCCGTTGTCGCACACATTAGAAAGATAAAGGGGTGTGAAGATAGTTATGGTTTTACCGAAATTACGGATGGTAAGATCATTTGCTTCACGGGCCATGGCTTCCAGTACTTCAGGTTCCTGCGCTGCAGGAGAGAGAAGCGTCAAAAAATCCTCCGGGGTCTTCACGGGCTTTTTGATAAGCCGCAAAATATCATTGCCGGTGCTCCGGGAAAAAACGTCCTCAAAGTCTGTTCCTTTATACCGTTTGTAAATGTCATAAAAACTCAATTGAAATATCCCTTTCATAAAACAGATCAGAATGGCTGTAACCGTTCCTGCATATAAACAATAAAAGATCACGGCGTATATGATCAGCAAAAATTTTTAGCTTACCTCAAGAACCCTGTCAGGGGAGTGGATCCTTCAGCTATGGTCTTTACGGCTCCGGGTCCCGCCAGATACGCATTTCGTCCGGCGCGCACAGCCTCACCGAAGGCTTTTGCCATAAGGACGGGATCCGCTGCCGTGGCTATGGCTGTATTTACGAGAACAGCTGCCGCCCCTGCTTCCATACATTCAGCGGCTTCGCTTGGCTTGCCTATGCCGGCATCCACCACCACGGGGATGTCCAGCTCGTTGCACATGATCTCCACCATTTCCCTTGTCCTGAAGCCTTTGTTTGTGCCTATAGGCGCTCCCAGAGGCATGACCGAAGCGGCTCCCGCATCACGCATGCGTCTTGCAGCGTAAAGGTCAGGCGTCATATAAGGCATGACGATAAAGCCTTCCTTTACAAGGATCTCCGTTGCCTTAAGAGTCTCGTCGTTGTCCGGGAGCAGGTATTTGCTGTCGGACACAACCTCTATCTTTACCCAGTCGCCGCAGCCTGCAGCCCTGCCAAGCCTTGCTATACGCACCGCTTCCTCTGCATTTCTCGCACCGTGGGTATTCGGCATAAGGATGCAGTCCTTGGGCAAATGCTGCGTGATATTATCGGTATTGGAATTAAAATCCACCCTTCGTATAGCCACTGTGACTATATGGGCGCCGCTTTCTTCTATACATTTCGGGATAAGGGAGTCGTCACCGAACTTACCCGTACCCAGAAACAGGCGGCTTTTTATCTCTATTCCGTTAATAATCAAATTGTCGTTCATGATCAAATCCTCAAATTCAGTAATAATTTATTGAATCATTATTTATATGCGTACGATATCTGCATACGATATATGCAGGCATCTTTCGTTTCAGCATCTGTAAATGTATATGCCCGATCAAAAAATACTCAGCATTTAAATGATCAGCGTCACGCAGGTTGCATACTAAAGATTTCAGAGCCGGATTTGCCAAAGGCTGCGATCTTTGTGTATAACCTGCTGTGTTTCGCCTTGCCGTATCAGCCGCCACCTACAAACTTCAGGATTTCTACCACACTTCCCTCATGCAGCATGCAGGATCCAAACTCCTCAGGCTTAAGTATGACCTCATCCACTTCGGCAATTATTGTTCCCGGGTCAATGTTTTTATCATTTAAAATATCAAGCAGCGTCATTCCGGCTGTGATCTCCGTTTCTTCTCCGTTTAGTTTTATTCTCATTTGTTCTTCTCCTTAAGATAAGACGGGAAAATGTGTATCGCTCTGACTTATTTACCGTATGTCACTTGATCTTTATTGTTACTGTGGATCACATTTGTTTGATTACGTTCTGTTATACATATGATCCAGCGGACCTCTTCCTTTGCCCAGATCCAGCCCTGCCTTTATGGCGCCTGTTATGTAAGCCTTCGCCTCCCGCACCGCAGTCTTCATATCTTTGCCCAGAGCAAGCCCTGCGGCTATAGCGCTTGAAAGGGTGCAGCCCGTGCCATGGGTATTCGGATTGTCAATGCGGTCAGAATAAAGAAACACCGGCTTGTCGTCATCAAAAAGCAGCAGAAGATCCGTGGAAGCGTGTTTTAAAACGGGAGATGAGTCCTTCTCAGCTTTACGGTTAGCATCTTCTTCATGGTTTGAAATGCTGGCGGATTCATTTGCTGAAGAGACATTGCCCTGCATTGTCTGTCCGGAAGAAAAAAGACATTTTTCATATTCCGTAAATGTGTCACAGAACAAGGCATGTCCTCCCTTGATTAGCACACTGCAGTCAAAATAACGGCGAAGAAGCTTTGCCGCATCCAGCATTCCCTTGTGGGATGTGATAGTCATTCCGGTGAGTTTTTCCGCTTCAGGCAGGTTTGGGGTGATGATGTCCGCCATGGGCAGGAGATAGTCGCACAGGACCCTGTATGACTCTTCGTTTATCAGGTCGTGTCCTGAAGTAGACACCATCACCGGATCAATAACGATCTTCATGGTGTTAAGATCCGGCTCCGCAGCATCTGCCATCGTATTTTTTTTATATCCGGAAAGAATATCACAAATTCCCCTGATACTATCCGCATCCCCCTGCATGCCGATCTTCACCGCGTCCGGAGGGATGTCCTCAAAAACACACTCCAGCTGCTCCTTTACGAAATCTGCAGGAATTGTGTAAATGTCCTTTACCCCGGTAGTATTTTGCGCTGTCAGGGCAGTAATGACACTCATGCCGTACACCCCGTTTGCTGCAAATGTTTTAAGATCCGCCTGTATCCCTGCGCCCCCGATGGGGTCGCTACCGGCGATAGACAGACATGTTTTCATAAAAAACCTCGCTTCCGACTTTTTCCATTAACTGAATAATATAACA
>CAMOUW010000049.1 GCA_946626755.1 uncultured Clostridia bacterium | reverse complement strand
GAAGAACAGCAGGAAAAAACGGTGGAGGAAATACTGAAGCTGTTGGAAAATGAAAAGATGACGCGATATTAAGGTTTCCGTGAATCGCATGAAAGAAATAGATAAATCACAAAAATAGCTGTTTTATCTAAATATAACCCCGTTTAAAATTGACATTTTCTTAAAAATCATTAAAATATCTAAATAGGAGGTGGTCGTATGGATCTTAAAAGAGAAAGCTATTTGAAAAAAATAAGGCCATTTTACGAAACGGATCTCATAAAGGTTATATCCGGTGTAAGGCGTGGAGGAAAATCCACGCTGCTTGAAGCTATCAAAAATGAGATAATAGAGAACGGCATAAGTGGCGATCAGATAATCTTTATAAATCTGGAAGATATGATATATGAACATATCAAAAATGCAGACGACCTTCATAAGGAAATAAGCTCAAGAATAATAAATGACAGGAAGTATTACATATTTATAGACGAAGTGCAGCATGTTGCGCATTTTGAAAAGGCTTTGGCATCTTTCCGGGCAGCATTCGATTCTTCGATTTTCGTGACCGGCAGCGACTCCACTCTTCTTTCAGGAGAACTGGCTACGCTTCTTACGGGGAGAACCGTTGAATTTGAGGTGCTCCCCTTTTCTTATAGAGAAATGAAAGAATATCTGTTGCTAAATAATCGAATATATAATGATGATCTGATATATGATTATATAAAATGGGGCGGGTTACCTCTCAGGTTTTCTTTTAATCGGGAGGAGGATGTAAGAAGATATCTTGAGACTTTGTTTGATCAAATAGTTGAGCGTGATATAAAAATGAAGTCTCCGAAATTTAATGTAAGAGTTTTTAAGGATATTTCTTCTTACATGATGGCAAATGCAGGAAAAGAGTTTTCCGCTGAAAATATAATTAATTATTATAAAACCAATACCGGTCAGAATATCAGCCGGCAGACCATATATAATTATCTTGAAAAAATGGAAAAAGCTTATCTTATCCACTCGGTTGAAAAGTATGATGTTTCCGGTAAGAAAATCTTGAAGTCCAATGAAAAATATTATGCGATCGATCCGGGATTCAGGATAATCAATACCAATTCATTTGATTTCGAAGATACTTTTTTCCTGGAAAATATAATATACAACAATTTGGTAGCTGAAGGATACTATGTAAGAACGGGAAAACTAAATAATGGTGAGATAGATTTTGTTGCCTCAAAAAACGGAAAGAAATGTTTTATACAGGTGGCATATCTTTTGGCATCAGAAAAAACCATTACAAGAGAATTCGGCGCATATGAAAAGGTAAGAGATGCCTCGCCGAAATATGTAATGTCACTGGATAAGATAGATATGAGCAGAGATGGCATAATACATTTGAATATATTGGATTATCTGCTTAAAGAAAAAGAATTGATTCTGACATGACAATCCGATTAGTAAGTAAAACAGGAGACCGATATGGCAAACAATGACAAGACAAATGTAATGCGTATTTTAGACAAAAAGAAGATAAGCTACGAGTATCATACTTATACTCCCGATGCGACCCTGACCGGCGAGGAGATCGCCGGTCTGCTGGGGGAGGACACGAAAAAAGTTTTCAAGACACTGATCACACGGGGCAGATCCGGACAGTATTATGTGTTTGTCGTACCTGTGTGCTGTGAGCTGGATCTTAAAAAAGCTGCAGGGGCAGCAGGGGAAAAGTCGGTGGAAATGATCCTGAAAAAAGAGCTGCTGCCTCTGACGGGATATGTCCATGGAGGTTGCTCCCCGGTGGGCATGAAAAAAGGATTTCCCACATTTATCCATGAGACGGCAAAGGACTATGAAAATGTATTTGTAAGCGCCGGCAAAGTGGGATATCAGATAGAGCTGGCTCCGGAGGATCTGCGGAGTGTGGTAGCCGTATGCAGCTATGCGGACCTGATAAAATAAAACAACAAAAAAATATTTTTCGTGTCTACTTTTCTTGACAGGTACATTTGCAATTGACCGGAAATACTGAAGCTGTTGGAAGATGCATTGTAAATAATGAAATATTTCAAGTAAAAACTGCAAAAAAGATGAAATATTTCAATAAATTAGATAATATAATGTTGTAAATGTAATAATACTTCAATAAGGATACTTCAATAAGTGTAAAAAAAATATATTTTTTGTATCAGAATATTCATTTAAAGAAGGATGTGTCCTGATTTGTTCAAAACACATCCTTCTTTTGTTTATAAATATATATTGTTTACCGATCAGATCGCTGTCCAGCCGCCGTCGATGGAAAGCAGCTGTCCTGTAGTATAGCTTGATGCATCGGATGCAAAGTAAACGATGGCGCCGTCAAGCTCACCTTCTTTACCGGGACGTCCCATGGGGCAGTAGGTCTTAACTACGTTCAGGAAGTCTTCATTGTCGATGACCGAACTTGTCATCTCGCTTGCAAAATAAGCGGGGCCGATACCATTTACAGTGATATTGTACTTAGCCCATTCCACAGCCAGGGACTTTATAAGCATCCTTACGGCGCCCTTGGTTGTACAGTAAGCGTTAAGTGGCAGACCTGTCATGGCCACGTTACTGTGGATGGAGCCGGTCATGATGATCTTGCCGTAGTTCTGCTTGATCATGACCTTACCCACCTCGCGTGCAAAATAAAATACTGCATTCAGGTTGGTCTTTATCATGGACTCCCATATCTCATCAGATTCTTCCTCGGCCGGCGCAAAGAGACCGATACCCGCATTGTCACAGAGGATATCAATTCTTCCAAATTGCTCAACTATGGAAGAAACGGCCGCCTTGATCTGGTCATTTTCATTTACATCACACTGCACGGCAATGCACTTTACCCCCAGCTCTTCCACCTCTTTTTTAACGGCTTCAAGCTTGTCAGGTCTTCTTGCCACCAGCGCCACGTCAGCGCCATGTTTTGCCAGAGCAAGGGAAAACTGCCTTCCCAGCCCGGAAGACGCTCCCGTTACAACTGCCTTTTTTCCTGTAAGATCAAAAAGATTACTCATAAATGTACCTCCGATTTAAAAATGTGCACCTATGATATATTAAAAACGATGTAAATGTACAGAACCAGTTTTTAAATTGTTATGGGGACCACATTTACATATGTTCTTATAGCTCATTCATAAACAGAAAATCCGACAGCTTATAATGGTAAACGGTACTTGTTGAATAATCTATGTCATCATTTGTTATTATTATTTTTTTTACAGAGTTATCTATATCCGAAAACGCAGAGAACTCCCTCTCATATGCCTTATCCTCTGAAACGCTGTAAGCAACCTGGACCAGATAAATCTTTCCGTCTTTGGAAGCGCGAAAATCAATCTCACGCCCTTTATTATTATAGACAGATACCTCATATCCCATAAACAGCAGTTCATTCAGAATGGCATTTTCCAGATTGTGGGTTATATCATAACGGTTTTCAGTGCATCGTATGCTGTTAAATGAAACATCCTCATTATAAAGCTTGTAATAATAGTTAAGTCTGGATTTTGCCTTGGGAGAGTAAAGCGGTATATCATCGATCACATAGGCTTCCTTCAGATAACTGAGATATTTTATCACCGTAGGCACAGAAACCTGTATGCCGTTTCCCAACATATAATCAGTTATGGATTTGGCACTGAATATACGCGAATTTGAAACCAGTATAAAATCCGTGATACGTTCGAAAATTTCCTTTTTTCTGATATTGTATCTGTTTTCAAGATCATTATATATGATAGTATCATTCAGATCATGAAGATAGCTTTTTCGAGAGATTTCATCCGGTTGTTCTAAAGCAGCAGGAAATCCGCCCCATATCAGATAATCACTTATTTTATAATCCCGTCCCAACTGGCTGGCATATTCTGCCGCCTCTCTGTAAACAAATGGTTTAACACGAAAAGAAACATAACGGCCGGAAAGCTCTTTTGTAAATTCTTTTGACAGCAGCTTTGAATTGCTTCCGCTGATAAAAACAGAGCAGTTATAGAGACGTAACGTACGACAGGCTTCATTCCATTCTTTTACATTTTGTATTTCATCCAAAAAAAGATATAGCTTATTATTTTCGTCCAAATGTTTTTCCACGTATGCAAGAAGAGCGTCCGCATCCGGGATCTGATTTCTCAAGGGACGCAATTCAAAATTAAGAAAAAGACACCTTCCACCAGCCTGTTCGATCTCTTCCCGAATCTGTTCGAGTATCACGGATTTTCCGCAACGCCGTATACCTGTGATTATTTTTATAAGGTCACTTTCATAAAAAGAGCGGATTTTTGCTAAATAGTGTTCTCTTTTGATCATTATACATTTCCTTTTATGTTTATGATTTGAAATAATTATACTTTAAGATTTTACATAAATCAACAAAATCTTAAATTAGTAATTTAAGAAATTTTAAAATAAGAAAAATCTTTAAATATAATGTAAATGTAAAACGGAACGTTAAATACTTTTGAAATAAAAAACCGGATGCGCCTCTTTTAGCCCATCCGATGATGTATGATCATAAATGTAAACGGAAATGCCACTTTTTTTCAGTAATGATCAGTGAGACCGCAGATGTAATCCATGCTGACATGATAATACTTTGCCAGGATTATAAGTGAATCAACAGGTATACGGGTGATACCAAGCTCATAGTCACTATATGTTTTCTGCCCAACATGCAGCATGTTTGCCACGTCTGTCTGGGTCAGGTCGTGATCCTCACGCAATGCCCTGATTCGTTCTCTGTAATTCAAAACGGCATCTCCATTTAATCGTAATTCTATACTATTTATATGATGCCATAAAATAAAAATTTCTTGATTTTTAGAGTTATAAACTCTATAATGTAGATGGGAATGTTAAATGTTTCACAGAAATTTTCTGGCGAAAGGATAGAGTTATATACACTACGAAGGGAGATAAATATGTGGACATGGAAAACATAAATATAGATTTATAAGGAACAAGCGGCAAAGCTTTAGATGGATAAACACATTTGCATAAAAAAATGAGGATCCGGCAACCGGATCCTCGAAAGGAAACAGCTATGAAAAAAGTTAAAATACAATATAAACGGGAGCCGTATGAATTAAAGATGTCCTGTGATGATAAGCAGTTTGATATAACAAGGATAAACAATCTTCCTGCGGATGAATGGGCTTTTCCCTTCAGGAAAAATGATGTGGACTGGAAGGGGTTGTATGAGGAACTGAAAGAGTTTACGGGGGATGAAGAATTTATAATTCAGTTTGACGGCGATAAAAATGATCTTGAAACACTAAAATATGCTCTTGAAAATACCAAAGCACGGCTGGTGAGCAGTCAGAATACGGTTGTGATCCTTTACAGTGAAAATCCCTATATCACAAAGATCAGCATAAACGGTGAGGTAATGGACACCGCTAAGATCCAGAACCGGAGTGTGGAGGAGTGGATAAAGCCTATAGAGCTTCGGGGAATGGAAGGGGATTTTTAATGAGCTTGAAGAGCAGATAGGCACGGATGAATATAATATTCAGTTTATGGGCGATCAGGAGTTTATGAAACCGCTTCTTGATGCCTGCCCTGCAAATGTAAATGTGTCTTACAGGATGCCACTAAAGCAAACAAAGAGGTCGTCTTCAGGGACCGGTAATAAGGCGGAAGCCGGAAGTGGATCTTCGGGAGATGCCGGTAAAGCAGCAGGAGCAGGTGCTGCGGCTAAAAGAGAAATATCAGAAGCGGCCGGTCTGGTCAAAGGAAAAATAAGGGAAGAAGTAACCGATGAAGAAATAGAAAAGAATCTGGATAATATACCGATCAGGAATAGATTTGTAAGACAGCATTTTATGGCTATTTGTGCGGGAATCATATATTTGTATTGGTAGATATGTTTGTATTTGACGATCCCGGCAATAAGATGGGGTCAAAAGAAGCGATCGGAAACGGTGACGGACTTACCATAAAAAATCTTCACGCCGGAGAGACATATGAAGTACAGGTAAGACAGAGTAAGGGGCTTGGCGGGTATTCATTATTGATAAAATAAAAAATGATGGAATTTCCTATATTGATAAATAGAATGAGAAGGAGGAAATACATTATGAAGACAAGACAGATTTCAGGAATAGCTCTGGCAGGAATAATTGCATTTGGAGCGATAATTGGTGGTGTAAGTGTTAACTACGCAGACACATATGCTGCCAATGGAGATGTTGCAATAGATGAAACAAATTTTCCGGACGATACTTTTCGATACTATATTAGTCGATTTGATACTAATAAAGATAAGTTTTTAAGTAGTGATGAAATAAAAGCTTGTACTGTTATCGGTTATGGACCGGGCAAGTATTATAATTCTTATACTTCAAGATATGGTAGTTCCTCAGGTATGACTCACGCCGGTCATTCAGTTCATAGTTTAAAGGGATTAGAATATTTTACATTTTTGGAGGAATTATACTTAGATAACGATTTAGAAGGAATAAGCAGTTTGGATTTAAGCAATAATGTGTCATTAAAAAAATTATACTGTTTTAACAATAATCTTGATAGTATAAATATCAGTAAAAATACTATGTTAGAAGAAATTCTTTGTAATCGTAACAACTTAAAGACACTAAATGTTCAAAACAATACTAAATTAAAGTTTGTGGATTGTTCTTCAAACAGCCTAAATAATTTAGATATTAGTAAAAATACGGAATTGACGCAATTGATATGTTCATATAATAATATATCAAAATTAAATATCAGTAGAAGCACCAACCTTGAAAAAATAATTTGTGATAATAATAATTTGAGCAAATTGGATACAAAAAACAATAAGAAAATTAAAAGAATATATTGTGAAAATAATAAAATAACGGAGCTAGATATCAGTAATAATAAAGAACTAAAATCTTTGTCATGTGGAAATAATTGCTTGGTGAGCCTGGATGCTCTAAAAGGTAGAGAGATTAGTAAATTAGATGAATTGCAAATAAGCGGTGGCAACCAATACAGAGAGGTAAGTACAGTTAATGGAGAACTTTCACTGTCTGCATTAGACCCTAATTTGGATCCTAAACGTATATTAAATAATGCAGGGAAAAGAGTTGTTGATGGATACTCATTAATGAATGGCATACAGATAGGTGGTATGTACTATGAAGATTCCTATAAGGCAACGGAGTTGTCTGATAGTAAATTTGTAAATATTGTTGGTGACATAATTACTTATAACTATGAAATATATGAGCCGGATAATTATTACAGACCGGGATTACATGTTTATCTTAAAATAGTTTCAGATATTAAACCGGTAGCAGTAACAAGTGTGAAGTTAAACCAAACTTCAGCAAATATAACAACGGGAAACACATTAAAGCTTACTGCAACAATAAGTCCTTCTGATGCTACCAACAAATCCGTAACCTGGAGCAGTTCAAACACTTCGGTGGCAACAGTAACAGACGGTAATGTAAAAGCATTAGCACCCGGTACGACTGATATAACGGTTAAGACCGCTGATGGAAGCAAAACAGCCGTATGTAAAGTTACCGTTGCTGTCGATAATAATAAGGATAAGCCTGTATCAACACACACATTCTCAGACGTAACAAATCCCCATGAATGGTATTACAAACCGGTTTACTGGGCTGCCGAGAAAGGTATAACCACGGGGTCAAATGGAAAGTTCTATCCTGCAGATAATTGCACCCGCGAACAGGCTATAACGTTTCTTTGGAGAATGGCGGGGCGTTCCGAACCGGGGAGTATGAACAGTAAGTTCCGTGATGTCACGAATAAAAGCAGCTATTCCTACAAAGCTATTATGTGGGGTTCGGAAAAAGGTGTTATCACAGGAACGGACGGTAAATTTTATCCCACCGGAACCTGTACAAGAGAACAGATAGTTACTATGATATGGCGACTGGCCGGAAAGCCGGAACCAAAGAATATGGACAGTAAGTTCCGTGATGTCACGAATAAAAGCAGCTATTCCTACAAAGCTATTATGTGGGCGCAGGAGAAAGGAATAACTACCGGTACAAACGGTTTGTTTTATCCTAAGGGGTTATGTAAAAGACGGGAGATAGTTGCGTTTCTATACAGGTACAGTAATTTAAAACAGAATTGATACATTTACAAAAGCCGGAAGCTCTGAAGAGGGAGACTCCGGTTTTTTAGTTATGACTTAATCCATTAATAACAGCCACTTTTAAGATAATACTTACGGTAGGCCTCACCACTTTTGCAGAAACTGCATATGTGATATAAGCCATATACAGTATATAGTAAATATTCAAGCAGATTTTTATAATACGCCAAAGGCTTGACAAATCAAAATATAAGTGACATAATGACAACATTATTACATGTCAGAAAGCAGGAGCAAAAATGGCACAAAAAGTTATTAAAGGAAGTAACAGCATAGCTCAAAAAATAAGATCAAGACGAAATGAACTGAATTTAACGATAGAAGAAGCGGCACATCGTGCAGGAATAGGAATAAAAACCTGGTGCCGGTATGAATCCGGAGAATCTATCAGACAGGACAAAATAAAAGGTGTTTGTAAAGCATTAAACTGGCGAGTTATCCCTGATGAAGATAATGATCAAGATGATTTACAGATAAAAGAATATGTTGAGCATGAGGCATGGTCAACATTTTTAGCAGATAATTTCGGAAAGAGGGCTGCTATCTCTTTTGTTATTGGAAGTGATATGCTTCTTGATTATTTAGAACAGGATATATCAGATCTTTCCCAAATGCCTGTAGGTTCACATATAGGACAATTAAGTACATCGTTTATAAAAGATGATCTTCCGCCCCAATTTCTTTTAAAATATGATTATGAATTTCTTTATAAAATGTTGAAAGAACTTAAAAATTTAAAAAAACGTATAAATGCAGGAACATCCGTTGTGCCCGGCAGTGTAATAGAAGAATTAATCATTTATATTTGCAATGAACAGGCACATGCATATATAGAGTTGACAGGGAATATGCAGTCAGATGGAAATGACGAAAGCGTTTATTATGACGAGTGGGTTTTTGATTTATTTGGTGATTGTGATATTATCACATTTTTATATTCTGATATTTGGGTAGATGAAAAAAGTCCGTATTGTTTTACACATTGGTTTGATAGATTTTATTCTTGAAACTAGAACAAAATGTTTTTTATAATAAATCGTCTGATTTTTCGCAATAAAAGTAAGGAGTATTGTCATTGTGAGTTACAAAACAACTAATGGATTGATGAAGCATCTTCGTAAAAATGGTATACAAATTAACGGTACAGATGAAAGGCGAAAACTTTTAAACACAGGATATTTTCACGGTTATAAGGGATATCGCTTTTTTAAGAACTCTTGTATTCGCATACCTTTTACAAAATATAAAGAAATATACGCTACCATACATTATGACACAGAGTTAAAAACATTGTTATATGGGAAAATAATGTTCATAGAAACTGCTCTTAAAAATATTGTTTTAGAAAGTGTTTTAAATGAGGCAAAATCTGAAAAATTATCGATTATCATTGAAAAAATCATTACCGGCTATAACAATGCTCCTTCCGGTTGTACAGTAAAGGAAAAAAAAGAATTTCAACGTAATAAATTAAAGCTTCAATCAAATATACAAAATGTAATTTTTAGAGAATATGAACGAAATAATCCCAAGATTACACATTTTTATAATGCTAATAACCATAATGGAATACCAATATGGGCGCTATTTGAGGTTTTAATGTTAGGTGATTTTGGATTCTTTTTATCTTGTTTAACCTATGACGTACGAAATGTTATTTCAAAAACTCTCGGTATAAATATTTCTGCTGATTCCAATAGAGAACTGATATATAAATATGTATATACGTTAAAAGATCTCAGAAATGCAATAGCTCATAATGCAGTAGTTTTTGATACAAGATTCCGCAGTATGAAACCGTCAAGAGCGATGATGCGTTGTTTAGAAATAGAAACAGGTTTGCCGTATGTAAATTTTAAAGCCATTGATGATTACGTTGCCCTAATTGTTTATCTGTTAAAGTTATTGAAGGTTCCTCAAAAAGAGATTATATTGTTTATTGATGAGTATATTTCCACTGTAGAAAAATATAAAAAAACTGTTGGATTACATGTTACATCAATAGTTTTACGACAAGATTATGCTTTAAGAATGAATACACTCAAAACATATGTTTTGAGTTGAAATATTATTATTATTCATGTACAATAAATTTGTAATTGCGGTATGTGTCTGCGGACACATACTTGAAGAGTCGGTATAAGCCGGCTCTTCTTTTTTTACATAATTCTGTACATTTTCCGTATGTATTATTTATTAAGTAATTAGGGTTGTTTTTTGTAAAAAGTGTAATCATAAAATAATCCGTACTTTTTCCAGCACTCATATTTTCGTTAAATTAAACTACAGGTTGATAGAAACCTATCCCGTAACGTGTTATCATAATTCCAACGGATCAGCCGGCGGCATCCCGTCCGGATGAAATCTGTAGTCTGCCATTTATCAGAAGAGATAATTCTATTTAACCCATCTGCTCTAACAGCAACTTTTAGCCAAGTGATCAATAAGACAGTTTCTATACAGAGCAGAGTTTTTAATGCCAAAAAAGGAGGTACCGCCATGGGATTTTTTACAGAACTTGAAAAGACTGAAAATGTAACATTTACGGAAAACGGCGATATTGCATACCGTCAGATCCTGAAGGCCGGAAATTACAAGGAAAACCTGAAGTTTTTCGGTCTGGGCGGTGCCATGAAAAATGATATGAACAGCGCCCGAGAGCTTTTCGGCAGGGCTTTTGCCGAGAACGAAACCCTTGCAATAAAAAATCTTTTCTATCTCCGTGACTGCCGCGGCGGGAAAGGCGAGAGGGACCTTTTCAGGGCATGTCTCGACCATGCGGCGAAGGCAGAGCCTGAGAAGACCGGGAAGATCCTGCCCTTTATACTTGAGTACGGCAGGGGTGACGATCTTTTAGGGCTTGTGGCGTGCAGCCGCACAAGAAAAGCAGCCTGCAGCTTCATCAAGGCTTCCATCGAAAAGGATCTGAAGCGTCTTGACACAGATAAAAAAATATCCATCCTCGCAAAATGGCTGCCCAAGCCAAATGCCACCGCTGAAAATAAAAGGCGTATAGCCCGGATCATCGCTGAAAATACAGGCATGACCGAAAGGGAGTACCGTAAAACAGTTTCCCGTCTTCGCAGCCACCTGAACCTGGTTGAGACGGCGCTTACAAACCGTGAAACACATCTGGATTATCCAGCCATGCCTTCCCAGGCTATGTACAAGCATTCCGGCCACGGTTCTTACTTTGCAAAGCACAGGATGAACGCTTTTATGCGAAATGACGGGGAGCAGTTTACCATTTATAAAGAGAGCCTTGCTTCAGGAAAGGCCTCTGTAAATGTAACTACCCTTAATCCCGTACAGGTTTACCGGAGAGCTTTCTCTGATCCTGAGATGGCACAGACCCAGTGGGATGAGATCGAAAAGCGCATTCCCGCTGCCGATAAGCGTATCATCATAGTCCGGGACGGTTCCGGCAGTATGTACGGAGAGCCTTTGGATATCGCCACGTCGCTTACGATACTGGCAAGCGGTAAGCTATCCGGGGAATTTAAAGACAAGTTCATCACATTTTCATCCAGACCAAGACTTGTGGATCTTAAAGGGTGCGTAAGCCTTGCGGAAAAGAGAGAGCTGTGTGAAAGAGAGGCGGAGTGCTCAAATACGGACATAGAGAAAACCTATGATCTGATACTTGAGACCTCAAAGCACTGCAGACCGCAGGATTATATCACAAATGTTGTGGTGATATCCGACATGCAGTTTGATATGGCGACCTGCGACTTTGAATACCGCTTTGATTCGAAGCACGGACGCGAATATGTTCGCAGGCAGACGGATCAGTCCACTTTCGACCGGGCTAAAAGAAAGTTTAAAGAGGCCGGGATACCCTTCCCGGAAATGACCTTCTGGAATGTCGATGTCCGTGAGCTTTCCTTTCCCACGGATTCCATAGACGGAGTCCGGTTCGTATCCGGATATTCCGATGCCATCTACGCATCTGTCCTCGAGCACGGTGGGGTGGATGCGGTGGAGTTTATGCTCGCTACACTTCAAAAATACGATAAATGCGCAAAGGCCTGGACAGGGGAGGAATAGGGGCTGTATGCACGGACATAAAAAGCCGGAATCTCTGAAACTGGAGACTCCGGCTTTTTACGGTTGTAAAACAGTTTTCACCATTGTTCTATGCTGTTTTCGTTGAGATATCCGGCAAAGAATACAGCATAAGCGGATCTATATCTAATGACTTTGTGTTATCACGGTTTCCTGTGACATCCCAGGAAAGCGTGTTATTTATGATCGTACAACGGTTAATGAAAAAATCTATATCTTTCAGAGGCTTAAATACTTCTAATTTCAGTAAATGTGCAGCATCATAGCGGACTATTTTTCCATCGGCAAAAAAAACCGTAACGGTATGATCAGGATTAGGTACAACCTGAACTATTTCTGCATACATAATAACACCTCCTACATTAACGGACTGATGTTTTTAATCTGTTTACCTGCTTTTGCAAGCTCCCAATTCTCCAGCAATTCTTCCTGATGAATAACACACCACGCTAAAATCAGCTTTAACTGCTTAGAGGGCAAGGAACCTTTTATTACCTTTGCATTGTTAATATCGACCAAAGCGTTCTCGCCGTTATATTCGGCATGAAAATGCGGCGGATTGTGGTCATCATAATACATCGTGATACTAATTCCGTAAAAAACTGAAATCTGCGGCATTTTTAAAACTCCTGTCTTATGTTTCCCACATTATATATTTTTTTATTATTAAATACAATAAAAGTAAGATACACAATATTATTTTTTTGTTATATTATTCCGATTAAAACTACATTGCGATGTGTTTTTAATCGAAACTATACTTTTGAAATAAATATATCCTTCCGGTATCTTATCAAAGCCGAAAAAGGAAGATTGAAGTAACTTCAATGTCAACTTCAAAACAACTTCAAACGATCTTCAAAGGTTTTGAAGTAAATATAAAAAGTAAAGATGAAAAATGTTTTTTTTTAATTCTAAACATTGAATAGGTAAACAGTACTTTGTATGTAAAAAAGACGGGGAACATTTACAACCGGTTGTTCAAAATTTTGCATTTCAGTTATAATGAAAATTATCATAAATAATGAAAACTTCGTTGTTTTTAGAAAACCGGGGAGAGTGAAA
>CAMOUW010000048.1 GCA_946626755.1 uncultured Clostridia bacterium | reverse complement strand
ATAGTTTAAGCATTAAAAAGCCCCGGCTTGTCAAAGAACAAGACGGGGCTTTTTGAGTGGAAAGACTATTTACTGAACGGCTCACATCACAGCCTGTTTTTGTCTTTCCTTTATTTTGTTTTTAGCTGTAGTAAGCATCAGCTTTATTCTGTTCACCTGGTTTACTTCGGAAGCACCGGGGTCAAAGTCGATAGCCACTATATTTGAATCGGGATACTGGTTTTTCAGTTCCTTTATAACGCCTTTTCCGACTATGTGATTGGGCAGACATCCAAAGGGCTGACAGCATACTATATTTTCTGCGCCTGCTTTAATAAGCTCAACCATTTCACCTGTCAGAAGCCATCCTTCACCTGTCTGGTTACCCTGGGAAACAAAAGGCGCTGCGTATTCAGCCACCTTGTCTATAGGACAGGGTGGCTCAAAATGAACACTTTCCTCCAGAGCCTTTACGGCAGTCTTATTAAAGAAATCCACCATCTTCTTTGCAAATCCGTTAAAGAAGGCAAAGATCTTGGATGCTCCCAGATTGTCACGTTTGAAAATAGCATTTTCAGCTATATAATACACAAAACCGAGAAGTCCTGGCACAACAGCTTCCGCGCCTTCGCGCTCCAGCAGATCTACGATCTCAAGGTTGGCACTGGGAAGGTATTTTACAAGGATCTCTCCCACGACACCTACACGCGGCTTCACCTCATCCGTGATGGGAATAGCGTCAAATTCCTTTACCATCTGCCTTATATTACGCTTAAAGTCCTTAAGGTGTACCTTTTCTTTAGTAAGCTGTTCTATACAGATATTTTCCCATTTTTTATGCATGGCATTTACGCTGCCCGGCACCTTTTCGTAAGGGCGCATCCTGTAGACCATATTCATAAACAGGTCGCCGTAGCAGATGGCGTAAAGCACCTTAAAGCCCATTTGCCATGAATACTTCATTCCGGAGTTGCGTTCAAAAAGCTGGGCTGAAATGGAAATGACCGGGATATGTCCGTAACCGGCTTTGGCCAGGGCGCGTCGTATAAATCCAATATAGTTGGATGCACGGCATCCTCCACCGGTCTGGGTGATCATAACTGCAGTCTTGTGAAGATCATACCGGCCTGACTCAAGAGCCGACATGATCTGGCCCACAACCATCATGGAAGGGTAGCAGGCATCGTTATTTACGTACTTCAGGCCGGTATTGACAGCTGTCTTATTATCATTGTCCAGAACCACGAAATCATATCCGCAGGAGCGCATGGCAGGCTCTATCATATTGAAATGCATGGGAGACATCTGGGGACACAGTACGGTATAGTTCTTCCTCATGTCCTTGATAAACTCCACTCGCCTGTTTTTAATACCCCTGTCATGGCTGTGGAATGAAGCTTCTTTTCGCTCACGTATGGCTGCAAGAAGTGATCTTATCCTTATACGCGCCGCTCCAAGGTTATTTACCTCATCGATCTTCAGAAGAGTGTATATCTTTCCGGCGTTGGAGAGGATATCATTTACTCCGTCACTGGTTACGGCGTCCAGACCGCATCCGAAGGAATTTAACTGGATGAGATCCAGGTTTTCCTTTGTTTTGACGTAGCTGGCTGCAGCATAGAGTCTGGAGTGATACATCCACTGGTCAAGCACGATAAGAGGTCTTTCCACCTCGCCGAGGTGTGAGACCGAGTCCTCGGTAAGAACAGCCACACCGAAGGAATTGATAAGCTCGGGAATACCGTGATTTATCTCGGGATCGTCATGATAAGGGCGGCCGGCAAGCACTATACCGTGCTCCCCGGTGGCATCCAGAAGCTTTACAGTTTCTTCACCCTTGCGCTGGATATCCTCACGCACCTGCAGCATTTCCTTCCACGCCTCATCCACCGCGTCGATGACCTCGTGCTTGGGAATGTTGCTAAAGACCTGGGAAAGCCGTGTCTCCAGTATCTTTTCGTTTTCAAAGGAAAGATAAGGAGCTATAAGATTTATATTTTCATTTTTTATGTTTTCCAGGTTGTTTTTAATATTTTCGGCATAGGAGGTTACGATAGGGCAGTTGAAGTGGTTGTTTGATTTTTCCTGCTCCTTATGCTCGTAAGGCACACAGGGATAGAAGATATCCTTTACCCCTTCTTTAATAAGCCACTCTATATGTCCGTGTACAAGCTTTGCAGGATAGCACTCTGACTCTGAAGGGATGGATTCAATGCCCATCTCATAAATCTTCCTTGAAGAAGGAGGAGAGAGTACTATGCGGTACTTCAGCTTCGTAAAGAAGGTATGCCAGAAGGGATAGTTTTCGTACATATTCAGCACTCTGGGGATACCTATAGTACCGCGCTCAGCCTCGGCTTCGGAAAGACCGGGATAGTCAAAGAGCCTGTGGAGTTTGTATTCAAAAAGGTTGGGCAGCTTGTTTTCGCTGTGATCCAGCCCCAGTGCACGCTCGCATCTGTTACCTGTGATAAACTTACGGCCGTCGGAGAATTTATTAATTGTCAGATGACATTTGTTCAGACAAAGACCGCACCGGCCCTGTGCTGTTTCATAGGTAAGTGCTTCTATTTCCTCGATAGAGAGCATAGTGCGCTCTTTATCTTCAGAGTATCTGTCCTTTGCGATAAGAGCGGCACCGAAAGCTCCCATGATACCGGCAATGTCAGGACGTACCACATTTTCCCCGAGGATAAGCTCCAGGCTTCGAAGAACGGCATCGTTATAGAAGGTTCCGCCCTGTACGACTATATGCTCACCCAGCTTTTTCGGGTCGGTGATCTTTATAACCTTGTAAATCGCATTTTTTATGACCGAATAAGCAAGACCTGAGGAAATATCAGCCACAGTGGCGCCTTCCTTTTGAGCCTGCTTTACGTTTGAATTCATAAATACGGTACAGCGGGTACCCAGATCCACCGGATGCTTTGCAAAAAGAGCTTCTTTAGCGAAATCCTTGACGCTGTATTTAAGAGATTTTGCAAATGTCTCTATAAATGAGCCGCATCCAGATGAACAGGCTTCATTTAGCATAACGGAATCGACAGTATTTTCTTTTATACGGATACATTTCATATCCTGGCCGCCGATATCGATGATGCAGTCCACCTCAGGGTCAAAGAAAGCCGCTGCATGGTAATGAGCCACGGTCTCTACTTCCCCCTCCTCAAGCTTGAGGGCAGCCTTGATAAGAGCCTCACCGTAGCCTGTAGAGCAGCCGTACACAACCTCGGCATCCCCGGGAAGCTGTGAATGCATTTCACGGAGGGCTCTTATAGTAGTATCCAGAGGTGAGCCGTTGTTGTTGTCATAGAAAGAGTAAAGAAGCTTGCCGTCCTCACCCACCAGAGCAACCTTAGTCGTGGTAGAACCTGCATCTATACCCAGGAAGCACTTTCCGCTGTATGAGCCAAGATCACCCTTTGTAACAGTAGCCTGGGAATGTCTTCCAAGAAACGCGGCATACTCGTCCTCATCTGCAAACAAAGGCTGCAGACGCTCGATCTCAAAATCCAGCTGCACTTTCTCATGGAGCTTCTGAATAATGTCACCCACAAAAACAGTGCTCTTTTTATCGTCCTCCTGAAGTGCAGAACCGATAGCAGCAAAAAGGTGGGAGTTGTCCGGAGCGATAACGGCATCATCAGACAGATTAAGTGTACGTATAAATGCGTTTTTAAGCTCCGGAAGGAAATGTAAAGGACCTCCCAGAAATGCCACATTTCCGCGTATAGGCTTACCGCAGGCAAGACCCGAAATAGTCTGGTTTACAACAGCCTGGAAAATAGAAGCGGCCAGATCTTCTTTAGTGGCTCCTTCGTTTATAAGAGGCTGTATATCGGTTTTGGCAAACACGCCGCAACGGGCAGCGATGGGATAAATAGACTCATAGTCCCTGGCGTATTCATTAAGACCTGCAGCATCTGTCTGAAGAAGAGAAGCCATCTGGTCGATAAAAGAGCCTGTACCGCCGGCGCAGATGCCGTTCATACGCTGGTCGGCACCGCCCGCAAAATAAATGATCTTGGCGTCCTCGCCACCCAGCTCGATAGCTACGTCACAATGGGGTGCGTAAGCCTTCAGAGCGGTAGCCACAGCCACAACCTCCTGACAGAAAGGGATCCCCATACTCTTGGAAAGAGCAAGTCCTCCCGAACCTGTCATAAACATAAATGCATTATATTCGCCAAGCTCGGCTACAGAGTCACGAAGAAGCCCTTCCAGAGTCTCCTGTATATTGGCAAAATGACGCTCGTATTTTGAAAAAATAGTATTGTTATGTTCGTCCAGCACTGCGATCTTAACAGTGGTGGATCCTATATCTATACCTACTGAATAAGTATTCATAAAAAACTTTTCCCCTCTAAAAAATCTTTTAAATCTCATTACATAAAAATGTAATACTGCACAAGATAATAGTTATAGCCAAATATAATCTGCCATAACACAAAAAACATAACTACAAGATATGGTAATGATAAAAGATACATAGCCAAATGATGTAGCATAAATAAATTGTTCTAATGAATTATTATAATGAAAAAACACCCTTAAGACAAGGGTATGACAGAATACGATGTAACGAAAGCAGAATTTTGTATAATGAAAAAAATGTGGTATATTATGACCACTGCGTAGATAGTCGAGAAGGAAAAGTAAGATTCATAAAATCAAGGAGCCCCCACTTTGAACAAACAGGGAGAAACAAAAAACAAAAGATACCCCATAGGAATCCTCAATGCAAACGTCCTTAAGATCATCGCCCTGGTAGCCATGACAATAGACCACATCGGCGCTATCATCTTCCCAGGTGAAGAAGCACTCCGTATCATAGGGCGTCTGGCATTTCCCATATTTGCATACATGATAGCCGAAGGCTGCTTCTACTCAAAACACAAAAGCAGATACATCACAGAAGTACTGGTAATAGGCCTGCTTTGCCAGATAGTCTACTACATTACATCAAAAGACATGCACCTAAACATCCTCCTGACCTTCAGTGTATCCATAAGCATCATATTCCTGATACAAAAAGCGCAGAAAACAAAAAATCCCGCACTTTGGGCAGCAGTAGGAGCGATCATCGCCGCCGTCTTCATATTACACATGATAATACCCCTATACTACAGGCACTTCCCCGTAGACTTCGACTACGGTTTCTTCGGAATAATGCTTCCCGTCGGGGTCTACCTGATGCCGGGACGGATACTCAAGCTGGCCATAATGACAGCAGGTCTGATAGCCTTAGGAATAGTATTTCCGGGAGTACAAATGTGGGGACTTCTTGCTCTTATACCCTTAGCCCTCTACAGCGGCAAAAAAGGAAAACTTCCCATGAAACACTTCTTTTACGTATACTATCCGGTACACATGGCAGTACTGTGGACAATAGCCGGAATGATAAAATAAAACACATATAAAAATATATTCAAAAAACAGCCATACATCGGACAAACGTCTGCTGTATGGCTGTTCCGGTTTCAGGACTGTCTGATCTTATTATTGATAACCAGCACATCACCGCCGGCCAGGCGGACATCCCCCTTAGGGATAATAATTTCCTCACCCCTGATGATCATAATAACCAGTCCGTAAGTAGACTTATTGATCTCAGAAAGACTCTTACCTACATAATCACCGTCATCAGGATCCACCACGATCTCCGTCAGCTCCACACCCTCGATCTGACACGGAGTAGGAGCGCTCAGGATAATACGGTCATTTTTTTGAATAACAGTATCTCCGTTCGGAATGATACGCCCGGCTCCCCTGCACAAAAGCACAGCTATAGAATCAGGCGGCAGGATGATATCCTTCATCCTCTTATCCACCCAGGGATGATCGGAAGGGACAAGACATTGTACAAACTGTATAGGCACCTCCTCCGAATAATCCGTAAAAGTCTTCATAATATCCTCTTTTTCGTCGATCATATCCAGCTTCTCGGCCACAAAGGGCAGCAAAGACCCCTGAAGAAAAATAGAAACCAGCACGATAAAAAAGCTGATATAAAAAATATTATTTTTCGCAGAAGTTTCCAGAAAAACCGAAATAGCAAAAACTATAGATGAGGCACCCCTGAGCCCCGACCAGGATATAAGAAGCTTCTGGCTCAGCTTAGTTTTAAAAGGCGCCAGCAGTGCAAAAACGACGGCAGGCCTGGCTGCAAAAATGACAAATGCCGCAATAATGATTCCCGGCAAAACGACAGAAGGAAAGGTAACAGGCTCAGACAAAAAGCCCAGAAGGAAAAATACAAGCATTTGCGCAGCTATAGTAAGACCGTCAAAAAAATGCACCAGCTCAGGCTTATCCTTAATCTTTGCATTTCCCAGTACAATACCCACAATATAAGTACTCAGGTAACCGTTGCCACCCACGGCAGCAGGCACGGCGTAAGCAAGCAGTGCGATTCCCACGACAAAGATCATATTGAAGCCGTCTCCCATATTCCTTATCTTCTTAAAAATAAAAAGAGATAAAACAGAGATCCCGGCTCCGATAGCAATACCGTAGACTATCTGGGCAAAGATCATATATGCGATCTGTCCGCCGCTTATACTTCCCTGGTATACCGCAATAAAAATAGCAGTCATCATATAAGCGACAGGGTCGTTACTTCCGCTTTCCAGCTCCAGCAAAGAAGCGGTACCGAATTTCAGGTTCATCTTTCTGGAACGGAGTATAGAAAATACGGATGCGGCATCAGTCGAGCTTATAACCGATCCCATCAGAAAGCTTTCTATCCAGGGAAAAGCCAGAACAAAATGACAAAATACGGCACATACAGATGCCGTCATGGCAACTCCCACAGTAGAGAGCAGTACAGACTGTGCGGCCACTTTTTTCGCCTGCTTCCAGTTGGTTCCGAAGCCGCCGTAAAACATAATAAAGATCAGTGCAACATTGCACACCTTTTCTGTGACGGCGTAGTTACTGAACTCAAGGTGAAATGGACCGTTGGAGCCCAGCAGCATACCAAGACCGATAAAAGCAAGAAGCGCCGGTATGCCTATACGTCCAGTTATCTTATTTAGCAGAACACAGGCAAAGATAACGACAGATATCAAAATAAGGTAAAATATCATGTAAGCTTTCCTTTATAGTAAATTTTAAGTAAAAAAATAAAGACTAAAATCATGTTCATAATTCTGCGTGGAAATAATAACATTTTATTACCTACGGGTAGAATTTATTTTAGTACATTTGTCTTATTTATCATAATAATACATGAAATTATTTGCCAATGAAAGACTTTTGAAGTAAAATGTTGTTTTGACAGAAGTTTTGAGTTTTTAGTGTTTACATTTGAAAGGACAGAAGATGAGCATTTCGGATGATGGTAAAAAAAGACGCATAGCCATAATTTTATTCATTGCCGGAGGTGCGGCACTTGCAGGGGCGCTTATATTTTTCAATGTTATGAAAAATGACGCATCCACATACAGAAAGATGATCATGAAGGCTACGGACAAGACACCGGCGCAGCTGGATCCGGAGCCGGCACACACAGAGGTTATAAAAGCGGCTGACAGTGACAATGCGGGATTTGCCGATTGGTCTGCTTCAGTAGTAAGTGCTTTTGCCGGCAATGCAAAAGATACAGATTTGCAGCCGGGTACAGGTACAGGCGGTTTTTCTGAGGAGCTTGTGGCCAAAGCCGGTGAGTGGAAGACATCTCTTGATTCATTTACTTATGAAGAGCTGTCACAAAAACAGCAAAAGCTTTACGACCTGATAGCCCATTTTCTTAAAAATGCCGGAGCTGACAAGGGGGGCGATAAAGAAAAATATGCCGCTGTCCTTGAGCAAAAGCTGGGAGCAGAAAAAAACATACTTGCCTACGAAGAGATGCTGGATGCATATATAGAGCAGATTTTTTCCGATTCCGACCGGATAATGAAAGACAACAAATCAGTAAAAAATGCTCTGAAAAAATTCACCTTTCCTGAAGGCGGCTACGAAGAGCAGCTGGCATACATCACTGAAAGAGCAGGGGATATTTACGGCAATGCAAAGCCGGCTGACGTTGTCCTTGAAGAAACACAGGAGCGGTTTCACGATGATGAGCGTTATTCCTTTAGTAAACCTGCAGGAGAAGGATCCGGTGCTGATGTTTTCGTATTAAACAAGGCTGTAGCAGATGAAAGAAAGGATCTTTTTACGGCAGTAGCCAGGGATATCTTTCCGGGTACCATGGCTTTGGAGGCCTGGCAAAATGCCGACAGGGCAGCAGCATACCTTACTCCGTCGGGGGTGAGGGACGGAGCGGCTTCATTTGCCGAATTTTCCGCTTATGATCTCTTGGACGGTGAGGACAGAAGCGTGATAGATCTAAAAAGAAACAACAGCAGGAGTATACTGCTGTTGTGTGGTAAAGCCGATCTTATGGCCAATTATTACGGCAAATCCCGGGACGAGGTAAACAACTTCCTGACGGGATACGGTGTATCGGATGAAGCCGCCCGCAACCGTATATTTAATCATATAAATGAAGTCCCCGGAGATTATGCTGCCAGAGCACTGGGGTATGTCCATATACTAGAGATGCAGCGAAAAGCAAAAGACCTTAAGGGGGAGGCATACAGCGACAAGGCGTTTTATGCTTTTCTTACAAAGTACGGTGACCTGCCCTTTAAGGCCATGGAAAAAAGACTTTATTTAATGTGATATGATCTATCACATCAGCAAATAGTGCCGCCGCCTACAACGGTGTCATCATTATACATAACAAGAGCCTGGCCCTTTGCAGCGGCACGCTGGGGCTCATCAAATATAACGCGAAGAGTATCTGGAGCAGTCTGCACAGCTATAGCAGGCTGCTCTTTTTGGTTGTAACGTGTTCTTGCAAAAACGCGGGTTTCATTCTCAAGAGATGACATGCTTATCAGATTTATATCCTTTACATTTACCTCTTTTGAGAAAAGTTCCTCATTTTTGGCCAGGATCACAGTGTTGTTTACAGGATCCTTGTCAAATACGTAAAGAGGCTCTTTTACTGAGAGTCCCAGTCCTTTACGCTGCCCCATGGTGTATCTGATAATGCCCTTATGTTTTCCCAGAACATTGCCGTGTAGATCTAAAAAATCTCCGGACGGGTAGGTTTTACCTGTATATTCTTCTATAAAGTCATAGTAATCTTTACCTTTGACAAAGCAAATATCCTGGCTTTCAGCCTTGTGGGCATTTTCAAAACCGTTTTCGGCAGCTATTTCACGCACTTCTGTTTTTTTCAGAGTACCGAGGGGCAGTATCATATGAGAAAGTACTTCCTGGGAAAGGGAATACAAAAAATATGACTGGTCTTTTGAAAGATCCGCAGCCTTCTTTAGAAGCCACCGTCCCGTACCGGCATCCTGTTCTATACGGGCATAGTGCCCGGTGGAAATGTATTCGCAGCCAAATGTCCTGCTTTCCTGTATAAGTGCGCCGAACTTAAGATGCCGGTTGCAGACGACACATGGATTCGGGGTTTGGCCGTTTTCGTAAGCGTACACAAAGGGATCTATAACCATCTCCCTGAATTTTTCCTTGAGATTTATAACTTTATGCTCTATACCTATACGTTTACAGATACCGGCAGCATCTCTTATATCTTTTTCATTGCAGCAGGATCCGGATAAGGATACTCCTCCGCCCACATTTCCCAAAAGATCCATAGTGGCACCCATACAGTCATAACCTGCATTTTTAATAAGCAGGGCGGTAACGCTTGAATCCACGCCTCCGCTCATGGCTATGAGAACCTTTTTAGTGTCACTGTTCATATGAAAAATCCCTTTCTTTTCTCTGGTTAAATGATATTAGATAAAAAATAAATTATGGAAACAATGTTTAAATTTTTTTTATAATAACATAAAAGAGCGACAGGTAAAACATCTTTACCATTGGCGGGGGATGTGATATTCTCTCATATATAGAAATATCCGGAATATTATATTTACAAAGATTTTGGAGAAAAAATGGACACCAGGATTATAACTACAGAGCTTACGCCCGAGGATGCGGCAAGTGAAAATACACTCAGACCCGGATGCCTTGATGAGTATATAGGCCAGAAAAAGGTAAGGGAAAATCTAAAGGTATATATGGATGCTGCCCGTCAGAGGGGGGAGGCACTGGATCACGTGCTTTTATACGGTCCGCCGGGACTTGGAAAAACCACTCTTGCCGCTATTATTGCCGAGGAAATGGGGACACATTTTAAAGTGACCTCGGGCCCCGCTATAGAGCGTCCGGGAGATATAGCAGCTATTTTAAACGGTCTTTCGGAAGGGGATGTGCTTTTTATAGATGAGATACACCGGCTGAACCGCCAGGTGGAGGAAGTGATGTATCCTGCTATGGAGGATTTTGTCATAGATATACTTATCGGAAAAGGCGCCACGGCAAAGTCCATCAGACTGGATCTGCCGAGATTTACCCTGGTGGGAGCAACCACAAGGGCGGGTTTGCTTTCTGCACCACTTCGTGACAGATTCGGTGTAGTGAGTCACCTGGAGTACTATTCAAAAGAAGAGCTTACTACTATAGTAAAACGCTCTGCCGGTGTGCTTGGTATAGCTATAGCTGACGATGGAGCCGCGGAGATAGCAGGACGCTCCAGAGGAACACCCAGACTTGCCAACCGGCTCCTTAAAAGGGTCAGGGATTTTGCTGAAGTAAAATTTGAAGGGGAGATCACAAGGGATGTGGCGGATTATGCCCTGTCTTTACTTGAAGTGGACAGGGACGGTCTTGACGGAAATGACAGAAAAATATTAAATATGCTTATTAGGCAATACAACGGCGGACCGGTCGGAGTGGAGGCACTGGCAGCATCACTGGGAGAAGACCCCGGGACGCTGGAGGATGTGTACGAGCCTTATCTTATACAGAACGGTTTTATAAACAGGACTCCCAGAGGAAGGGTGGCAGCCTCCAAGGCGTATATTTCCCTGGGGCTGGAGGAACCTGCAGAAGCCTGAAAGATATGATATGAAGGAGGATTGTATTATGTTGGATATAAAAAAATCATCAGAGGATGGCAAGATCACATATGTTCTTGAAGGGAGACTGGATACCACAACAGCGCCCATGCTGGAGGATGAGATTTCCGGTATACCCCAGGATACGACTGAGCTGGTCTTTGACTTTGAAGATCTGGAGTACATTTCATCTGCAGGACTCAGGGTTCTTCTGGCAGCACAAAAGACTATGAATGAAAAGGGGAGCATGAAGGTCACAAATGTAAATGAGATCATTATGGAGATATTTGAAGTGACGGGTTTTGTGGACATTCTCGATCTAGAAATAGAGTGATTCCTTTGCCGGACCGTAAGCAGCCCGGAGGTGTACGTAAATATTAGGATTTTTTTGGTTTGAAAGGAGTATTTAAAATGGATCTGATACCCAGTTTTTCCGTGGATCATGACAAGATCGTTCCCGGTATTTTTGTAAGCAGACAGGATGCGGTAGGGGAAGCCGTAGTCACCACCTATGATATAAGAGTGACGCGCCCAAACAGAGAGCCGGCTGTAGACGTGGCAGCTATGCACAGCCTGGAGCATATTATTGCAACATTTTTAAGAAATGATCCCGAGTGGAAGGATGAGTTGATCTATTGGGGACCCATGGGGTGTCTTACGGGATTTTATATAATCCTGAAAGGGGACAGGTCTTCAAAGGATATATATGATATTATCCTGAAAGCCTTCAGGTCAGTGGAGGATGCGCAGGAGGTGCCGGGAGCTACTTCCGTCAATTGCGGGAATTATACCATGCACAATCTTGGCATGGCAAAGTGGTATGCAGCAAGGTTTGCAGACTATCTTGCAGCCAATGCCGAAAACTCTTTGATCTTTGAGTATCCCAAATCCGAAAGACACGTAACTGAAGACGGTAAGGAGTTTTTCGATTCATAAAGGTATTTTCGTTTTTTACTATAGCATTTGATTTTCCGGTGACGCAGATCTGTAAATGGTCTGCGTTTTTTTATTTAAAAAAATAATAATAAATTTAAAAATCATTTTCATTTTACTTGACAGCATTTTCTTTATATATTAAAATTGAAAACAATTTTCAAATGCATATATTGTATAACTGATATAAAAGAGGAGAAAACGAAATGAATAAAATGATCAAAGCAGGCATACCCGCCCTTGCAGGGGTGCTTATTTTAACAGGCTTAACAGGCTGCGCCACAGCGGGAAATTCATCAAATACCGGAAGTGAGACGACTGCAGCGCAGACGGAAGCTTCGGGGAAGAAAGATAAGATAAAAATCGTGACCACCATCTTTCCCGAATATGACTGGGTAAAAAATATACTGGGAGAAAAAGCCGATGCAGCAGAGGTGACGCTTTTGTGCAGCAACGGAACGGATATGCACAGCTACCAGCCCTCTGTAGAGGATATAGTAAAGATTTCCGAAAGCGATGTGTTTATCTACGGCGGAGGAGAGTCTGAAGAGTGGGCTGTGGCTGCCTTGAGTAATCTCGCAGACAAAGACATCATTAAGGTAAACCTTATTGACGAGCTGGGAAGCGCGGCAAAAAAAGAGGAGCTTGCGGAGGGCATGCAGGAGGAGCATGAAGAGCATGGCGGGGAAGACCATGAACATGAAGGTGATGCCGGGTATGACGAGCATGTATGGCTGTCTCTGAAGAATGCATCGGTTTTGACAGACAGCATAGCTGAGGCGCTTTGTGAGGCTGACAGTGACAATGCTGACATTTACAGAAAAAATGCGCAGGAATATAAAGCTTCCTTAAATGACCTGGACGCAAAATATACGACAGCCACACAGAATGCTACGGTAAAGACTCTTCTTTTTGCCGACAGATTTCCCTTCAGATATTTGACGGATGATTACGGATTGCAGTATTTTGCAGCATTTCCCGGATGCTCTGCGGAGACAGAGGCAAGCTTTGAAACCATTGCATTTCTTGCAGAAAAGACAGACGAGCTTTCCCTTAAGCATGTTATGACTATAGAAGGGGGAGACGACAGTATAGCCAAAACAGTAATTTCAAATACCAAAGAAAAGAACCAGGATATCCTTGAGATGAATTCCATCCAGTCTGTGACAAATGAGGCGATAGAGTCCGGCATAAGCTATCTTGGCATCATGGAGGAAAATCTTAAGGTTTTGGAGAAAGCATTGAACTAAGGAGTGTAAATGTCATTGATAACGATCAGGGATCTTTCCCTGGGATACGGAAACAGAATACTTACTGAAGGAATGGATATGCAGGTGGATTCCGGAGAGTACGTCTGTGTCATAGGTGAAAACGGAGCCGGAAAATCTACATTTATCAGGACTCTTCTGGGACTGCAGAGTCCCCTGAAGGGCAAGATCACATTTGGCGAGGGACTTAAAAAGACCCAGGTGGGCTATCTTCCCCAGCAGACCGTCGTTCAGAGGGATTTCCCAGCGACCGTGGAGGAAATAGTTTTGTCCGGATGCCAGGGAAGCAAGGGTCTGAGGCCTTTTTACAATTCAAGGGAAAAGGAAGAGGCTAAAAGAAACATGGAGCGTATGAACATTTCGGAGTTTGCGAAAAGAAGCTACCGTAAGCTTTCCGGGGGGCAGCAGCAGCGTGTATTGCTGGCCCGGGCTTTGTGCGCATCCTCCAGACTCCTGGTGCTGGATGAGCCTGTGGCAGGTCTTGATCCCAAAGCGACTGAGGATATGTATGCTCTTATAAAGGGATTGAATGATGAGGGAGTGACCATAATCATGATCTCCCATGACATTTCAGCTGCCCTTACATTTGCAAGTCATATTCTGCATATGAGGAGCAGGTCTGTTTTTATGACGAAGGAAGAATATCTTAAAAGCGATATCGGAAAAATATACGCAGGGGGTGGAGAGTAATGGACAAATTGATAATGTATCTTGATTACCCTTTTGTTAGATATGCCATAATCGTAGGTATGCTTATAGCTCTTTGTTCATCACTCCTTGGGG
>CAMOUW010000047.1 GCA_946626755.1 uncultured Clostridia bacterium | reverse complement strand
AATATATGACCTACTACACGACCAAGCGCGTACAGAGAAAACTGAACGTTATGACACCAATGGAATATCATGAAATCAAGTTGAAGGAAGCAGCATAAAAACTGCCCGGCAGCAATACCGGGCAGGAAAAAATTTTTGTTTTTTCAATTGTCTACTTGACGGGTCGCACACCAAAATCAAGGATCGCCGAACTTCCTGACATGCAGTCTCCTGTGGCATTTCCCGATGCAGACGGAAAAGTAAAAAAGGACAGCTCAGCAGATGAGAGAGTTGAAGATAGGGGAGCCGAAACAGACAAAACAAAAGAGAACATCAGAAATGAAAATCCTTACGACACAGGCGAAGAATATGCCGATGCTTATAATGAAGAATGGCCGGAGGATGAATTGCCGGGTGAGGAAAAAACAGTAAGTCAGGAAGACGGATCCGGAGACCTGTCAGAATCAGAGGAAAAAATAGAAAGTGAAAGAAAGATAACGAAGATTCTGAAGCAGATAAATCAATACGCAGTAGGCCTTGAGAAAATGGAAAATAATTCTACCATGTCAGATAAGCTACTTGCCAGGGATTTCGGAGAAAGCTTTAAGCATACGGAAAAGCATACCGGGTCTCTTACGGTTCTTCCTGAGGACAGGGCATTTTATGAGGCAGCAGTCAGGGGAAATATAAGGCTTATAAGAAGTCTGAATGCACTGTTTAAGAAAGAACTTAAAAGAATAAAAAATGAAGATGAGTTTTATTCTTCCGGAAGGATAGCGCCGCTCAGGTATTTTACCCATTCAAAACGAAGTGTGGAAATATTTAAACGCCCCATAGGTGATTCCGGAGCTAACGAAGCGGCTATTACTGTAAGAATAGATCAGTCAGGCTCCATGAGCAACAGATACAGTAAGCGCGGTAAGAAGCTTTGTAATGAGGCAGGTGAGCTTGCCTGTGTTCTTACGGAGGTGTTCGTCGATCTGGATGTTAGTCTGCAGGTGGCAGGATTTGCGGAGGTGGGAGATGAGGAGGAGCATGAGATATTCAAGGAATTTTCATCTTCATCAACTCCCAAAGAGGCGGTGGCAAAGTCCAGGTTGAACAAATCTTCAGCCACCCCCACAGGCTGGACCATATATCAGGGAGTAAAGGAACTTTTAAGAAGACCCGAACAAAACAAGGTATTTATCCTTATTACAGACGGGTATCCTTCCTCACAGGTGTCCAAATACTTTATGAATACAAACCATATAAGAAAGCATATCAGAGAGGCGGAAAATAAGGGTATAGCCTTTCTTTGTCTTCTGGTGGGAGAATGTGAGCCTTCTCTGCATCATAAAATATTCGGAGATAATCTTATAGTAGCAAATAAAAATCAGTCACTTGCGGTTGCAATAAGTCCGAAACTGAAAAAAACGGCCAAAAAGTGGAATGCTTAGAAGGATGAAACAAAGATCAGACAGCAAGAGGTATAAGAAATGAAATCGAAATATTCTAAACTATCAAAATCAGAGATCAACTATAGATTTTTAAAAATAATAGGTCACCTAAACTCCACGTACAATATGTCTGAAAACGGACGGGATCTGGATGATGTGATAATGCAGCTGGCTGCAGTAGAGGCTTCTATCAGAAATCTTAAAAAAGACATGATAAGGCATTATTATACGACATCTATGTACGAAACTGAAGAAAATGAAGACATTAGGCTTAAAAAGCTCACAAAGTATATTAATCATATAATGAAATAACGCCACGACTTATGGGGTGGTGGGGGTTGTTTAATGAGTCCGGGTTTTGTATTTATTAAGGTGTTACACGGCTAAAATCTTAAAATTAAAATAAAGGAGGAAGGCTGGATGGATACTGAATATAAATGTAAATTAAGATCGAAGACTATACATTTGGAATCCCCGGTAGAAATGTATTACGGAATAGATATAGAAAAGTGTTTTGCAGATAAGCTTTCCGAGTATACCTTTGACAGATTGTTTCTTATATGTGACAGCGCAATATGTGATATACATGGACTGCGTTTATTTGAGGAAATCAAAGGGAAAAATATACCCGTATGCTTACATGTGATAGAGCCCGCAGAGACAAACAAAACAATGAGGGGTCTTGAAAAACTATGTGATGAACTTATAGCTGAGAGAATATCAAAGGAAAGTATAATTGTCGGTTTTGGGGGAGGTATCACCGGAAATATGGCGGGTCTGGCGGCAGCTCTTATATATAGAGGGATACGTTATATAGAGGTGCCTACAACATTTATGGGAATGACAGACAGCTCCCTTAGTAACAAGCAGGCAGTAAACGGAGGCAGCGGTAAAAATCAACTGGGAACCTTTAATGCACCTCTATTTGTATGGTGTGATATAAGATATGCCGAAACGGAAGGGATAAGGCATATAAAAGCGGCCGTTACAGAAGGTATTAAAAATGCGCTTATTTATGATACGGATGAAATTGAATATTTTCAAAATCTGGAGTTGTCAGATGGAAGCACAGATGTTTTTAAGCTATATGAAATGTTTTGTCATATAACAGATTCAAAGAATAAAATACTAAAACAGGATCCGACCGAGAAAGGGTATTCTGTTATTTTGGAGTATGGGCATACCTTTGGTCATGCTATAGAGTATCTGACGGACGGAATGATCATACATGGGGAAGCAGTTGCTTCAGGTATGTGTATTGCCGCGGAGATATGTGAAAAACTGGGGTATATATCGGATGAGGATAAGGTTTTGCATTACAGACTGCTGTTTCCTCATTTTTATCACAATCTTCATCATTTTGAGATCGCTCCGCTTATTACTCCCGGGAAAATACTGCAACAGATAAAAAATGATAATAAGAGAAGCGGTGCCGGAGTGAAATATGTATTACTTAAAAAAATCGGGGAATGCATGAATCCGGAGGGGGATTATCAGGTGGCCCTGGATGATAATCTGGTTTTGGAATGTATAAGGCGATATTATGCCAATGTAAAAACCCTGAGGGAGGAAGGCTATGTTTACTTTTGCGTATAATACAAACGGTCTCAGAAAAATGCCTTTTTCACAGGCGGTTAAAAGACTTGCGCAGATTGGATATGAAGGAATCGAGATTTCTCTTCAGTCTGAGCATTTTACATGTCAGGATGTATCACTTTCTGATTTGGCGGCGATCAAAAAATTGCTAAAGGAAAACAATATAGAGGTCTCGTGTATTGCAACGGGAGATAAACAATTACTCTCTTTAGATGATTTTGAGCCTTCTTTGATATGTGGGTCAGAGACAGGGAGAAGACAAAGAATAGATTGTATTATGGATGCCTGTGATGTTGCAAGTGAGCTTGATTGTCCTGTGGTAAATTTTGCATCAGGTTATAAAACAGAAGATGAAGATTTTAGTCGAAAATGTCTTTTGGAGGGCATTACAGAATTGGCTGACTATGCTAAAGAAGTAGGGGTAATTATAGCAATAGAGCCGGAACCGGGTATGTATATAGACACCACAAAAAAGGCGGCTGAACTTATAAAGACTCTAAAAAAAGAAAATTTTCTGATGAATCTGGATATAGGTCATGTAGAATGCTGTGAAAATAATTTTCTCAATTCAGTAGAGCAGGCGTTGGAGTTTACTGCTCATATACACATTGAGGACATAAAAAACAAAGTACACCATCACGAAATACCGGGAGCGGGAGACATTGACTTTAAAAGAGTTTTTCAAATAATAAATCGTTCGGGATATGATAAAGCCATAAGCGTTGAATTGTACGATCACGCCGATGAGGCAGAAAATGCTATGAAAGAAAGCTTTGATTATTTAACGTCCATATTGAAAAATTTATAGAATTTGAATGGGGCTGTGTATAAAAGGGTAAAAATGATAAATTTATTACAGATAAAAGGGAAGCACAATTTAGTAATAAAGGCAATTGCAAGTGAACCGCTCGGAAAGGATCGGGTAAGAATTTGTATTAAAAGAGTAAGCCTGTGCGGTTCGGATTATAAGCTTTTTGAAGGATTGTACGGAGCTCCGGAAACATACCCTGTTATTTTCGGACATGAGTGGTCAGGGGTTGTGACAGAAACCGGCGACGGAGTGAAAGATTTGGCAACAGGAGATCATGTGACGGGGGATTGCAGCCTGTACTGTGGAGTTTGTGAAAATTGTAAACATGATAAAAATCTTTGCGAAAATATAAAAAAGGCGGGAATAACCTCGGACGGATATGCCCGAAGTGAAGTAGTGGCAGATGCGAGGTATATTTATAAAGCTCCTGAAAGTATTTCATTTAAGGCGCTTGCGCTGGCAGAGCCTTTTGCAGTGGCTTATCGCGCTATAGCGGGGCTCTTAAATGAGAAAAAAGGACTAAGTGATAAAAATATTCTTATAATAGGTTGCGGTGCTATAGGGATGGCTGCATATCTTCTGTTGCGTTATAAATGGCAAAAGATGAAAATAGATGTATTCGATGTTGACGACCGGCGTGTTGAGTTTCTGGGGAGTATAACAGGTGATATACTAAATGTTTTTAAGCCTGAAAATTGTGGCAATAATGATTATGCGTCTCTTTATTCCAAAAAGAAATATGATATGGTGTTTGAAATGGCTGGAAATGCCGGGGCTTTGGATGAAGCCTTAAATGCTGTCAAACCTGGAGGTAAAATAGTTACAATAGGAATATATGGAAAAATTGAGGCGGATATGGGGCTTATAACACTGAAAAAAATAACACTTTACGGAAGCATCGGTGGAACAGGGGCTTTTGAAGAAGTTATTGAATTTTTAAAGGATTTCGGTAATGTTGCGGAAAAAATCGTAACCCATGAATATCTTTATACCGATGCTGATAAGGCATTTATGATACAGGATGATTCCGGTGCACCGGCAGTTAAAAGGCAACTGATCTTTGAGGAATAAATTATATGAAACTACGTTTTAAGTACATTGTGTTGGTATTCTATACATGAATGTACTATATGGACGAGTCTGTCTGATTTTGTGTATGAATGTACTGTCTTGTCTCAGGTGGTTTCTATCTTTAAAATAATACTATCATATATTTCGCATTAGTTTACGGCCTGATAAAGCTTTCCATTACTTTAACTATGACGTCAGGCATTTAACGGAGGTGTTTAATGCGTGGATGTTGTCTTTTTTTATCCCCTTACGGGGGTTCTTTTTTAAAAAAACATTATATTGTTGGCTAGGGTAAATTAAATAATCAGATGTGAAAGGAGTGTTTGTTTTGAAGATTAAAAGGATGATGCCTGCCATAGCAGCAGGTGCGATTATAGGATCAGCATTGCTTGCCGGATGCGGAGGCGCAGGTAACGGGGGAGACAGTACTACGGCGGCGACAACCGCTGCTGCTTCAACAACAGCTGCCACTACTACTGAAGTAACAACTACCGCAGCAAAGACAGCTGCCATAGAATTTACGGATTGCGCCGGACAGAATATTAAACTGGAACAGCCTCTTGAGCATGTGGTGGTACAGTCCAGCGGGTCCGGAGGGGCATTTATGACCATGTCTGCCCTTTTGGGTAAGGATGTTTATAAGTATATTTCGGGTATAGACGAAGGTCTTGAAAACAACAGACAGGATATGTGGCAGCAGTTTAATAAAACTGTTCCTGAACTTGCAAACATACCCAAGATCGGTTCTCTGGGCAAGGATTTTGATACGGAGGGTATTCTTAATTCAAATTGCGATGCGCTTATCGTTTCCACCATGAACAAGGAAGCGGTAGATGCAGAGGTAAAGGAAAAATTTGATAAAGCAGGAATCCCCATTATATACATAGAGCTCCACGATGAGACTGAGGAAAACCATGTGAAGACCGTGGAAATCCTTGGCAAAGCCTTCGGAAAAGAGGATCGCGCAAAGGAGATTATCGAATTCTACACCTCACACCGTCATGGGGTAGAGGATAAGGTTGCGGATATCATCAAATCAAAGGAAAGACCGAACCTTTATATAGAAGTAGGCTCCGGCGGCCCGGCCGAGTACGGAAATACTTATAACAATGAGGTGATGTGGGGCGGGATCGCATACGTTGCAGGTGGAAACAGCATAGGTGAGGGCGTGGTTCCCGAAAGCGGATATGGCGCAGTAGATCCTGAGTATCTTCTTGAAAAGGATCCGGAAAAGATCGTATTTGCAGGATCTTACTGGCCTAAGGTGGCTGATTCCATAAGGCTGGGATTTGATTCCAATGAAGCCGACACAAGAAAGCTTGTGGAAGGATATCTTGCCCGTCCCGGATGGTCTGATCTGAAGGCAGTTAAAGAGGGAGAAATATATGTAGTTCATCACGGTCTGGCCAGAGAGGTATATGATGTGGCATGTTATGAGTTCTTTGCAAAGCTGCTTTGGCCTGAGGAATTTAAAGACGTGGATGCAACTGAGACTCTTAAAGAATATTATGAAAAATTCCTGCCTTATGAGTTTGCCGGTACATGGTTCTATGAGTATTGATGCAGGCATTTTCTGTAAAGGCAATATATGAACTTTAAACAGGCTCTGAGCGCATTTATGGGCTTTGGGTCTGTATTTTTTGAGAACACATTTATTTATAAAGGGGGTCTTATATGGACATACAGGAAAGAGTAGGGGCCTATTGGTCTAAAAGAGCCGCTGAAACAAGTAAGTTCAGGGTAGAGGAGTTGGCTGGACCTGGGCGAAAGGTGTGGCTTAAGTTTATACAGGAGAATTTGCCGGGTATTGATCCGTCAGATATAAAAGCGCTGGATTGTGCCTGCGGTTCGGGTTTTTACGCATTTCTTCTGGCGGACCTGGGATGTGATGTGACGGGAGTGGATTATTCACAGGATATGGTAAATGAAGCTCTGGCAAACAAGGAAAAGCTGAATTACCGGAATGTGGATTTTTCACAGATGGATGCCCAGAATATGACATTTGAAGATGAAAGCTTTGATTTTATCATTTCCAGAAATATGACATGGACGGTTCCAAATCCGGAAAAGGTATATTCCGAATGGTTCAGGATACTTAAACCGGGGGGTGTGGTGATAAATATAGACGCTAACTACGGTTACATGTTTAAAGTGGCTGACGAAACCGGCTGGACGGATAAACAAAATGAAAAATGGGGGAAAGACGGCAACAACATGATCGCCACCAGGCCGGACATGGTCAGAGAGCGCAATGACATAACGAAGGAATTGTATATAAGCAAAGAGGACAGACCTGGCTGGGATCTTTATACCATGCTGAAGACCGGATTTTCAGATGTGGAGGCAAAAACCGATCTGTACGGCAGATTGTTTCCTGAGATACGGGAAATGATGAAGGCTCACGGAGATAAGGAAAAAATGGAAATACCCGATGATGCGCCGGACATAAGGGTGTTTTGTGTGAAGGGAGTAAAAGCATTTGAGCAGTGAATATGCGTCGTTTACACGAAGAAAAACGATAATCCTGATAATAGCCCTTTTGATCATGGCGGGAGCGTTTTTCTTCAACCTTTTCACCGGTTCCTCCGGGATGACGATAGGGGAAATGTTTTCCACTATATTTAATCCGGGCTCAGCGGATGTGAAGGCGAGGGCTATCGTGTGGGATATGCGTATGCCTATATCTGTTATGGGCGTGCTGGTGGGAGCTGCCTTAGGTGTGGCCGGAGCCGTTATGCAGACTATACTGAATAACCCCCTTGCATCTCCCTATACACTGGGCGTCAGCGCAGGAGCCGGAGTCGGCGCATCCCTTGTAATGGTACTGGGGGGAGGCAGCCTTGTTATACTGGGGCGTTTCCTGGTGCCGGCAGTTGCATTTCTGTTTTCCATAGCTGCCTGTATGGCTATTTACTTTATAAGCAAGGCCAGAAAATTCACACCGTCGGTCATGGTTCTTGCTGGTATAGGAATGGTCTTCTTCTTCCAGGCTTTCCAGTCTTTTCTGCAATATATGGCATCGGCAGAGACACTTCAGAACATAACATTCTGGACCTTCGGAAGTCTGCAAAAGGCTGACTGGGTAAATATACCGATACTTGGCGGAGTCTTTGCCGTGGTTTTTATTATCTTTATGGCAAATGCCTGGAAACTGACTGCCATGCGTCTGGGGGACAACAGAGCGAAAAGCATGGGAGTAAATGTAGACAAGATACGTAAGCAGATGTTTGTGCTCATATCCATACTTACCGCTACGGCCGTGGCATTTGTAGGAACAATAGGATTTATCGGTATAGTGGGACCTCATATTGCCCGCATGATACTTGGGGAGGATCAGAGATATTTTATGCCCATGTCAGCAGTCTGCGGCGCCATTATCCTCTCCCTTGCATCGGGAATAAGCAAGATACTGGTGCCGGGAGCCATTTTCCCCATCGGCATCATAACGTCACTGATAGGAGTGCCGTTCTATCTCATATTACTGCTGAGAAAGAAATAGAGAGACAAAAGGAAATTCATAGATTATGCTGGAGATAAAAGAATTAAATTTTTCATACGGAAAGACAAATATCTTAAAAGACATTTCTTTTACCGCAAATCCGGGAGAAATGACTGTCCTTTTAGGAGCGAACGGCAGCGGAAAGACCACCTTGCTTCAGTGCATAAACAGACTGAACAAATACGAAGGACAGGTGATGTTTGAAGATAAAGAACTTTCGTCCTTTACACACGAGGACTATCGTGACAGGATGAGTTATCTTGATCAGAATCTGGCATGTGATGCGGTTCTTACGGTTTTTGAGGTGGTGCTTCTGGGGCGGCTGACCAGACTTGGGTTCAGAGTGAGCGAGGAGGATACTTCCAGTGTGGAGAACATCCTGAAACTCATGAAGATAGACCAGTTTTCCAAACGGGGGATATCGGAGTTGTCGGGAGGACAGCGCCAGCTTGTGTTTATAGCCCAGGCTCTGGTAAAAAATCCGGAACTGCTTGTTATGGATGAGCCTACCAGTGCTCTGGATCTTAACAAGCAGTTTCACCTTCTGGACTTTTTAAAAGATGAGACTCATAAGAATAATTATACAACACTTCTTACCCTTCATCATCTTGACATGGCGGCAAAATATGCCGACAAGCTGGTGATCATAAATGACAACAAAGTATATGCCGAAGGTCATCCCAAGGAGGTATTTACCACAAAGATGCTGCAGGATGTATACAATGTGGATTCGGAAGTATACATAGATTCTCATAATGATGTGCATCTTATAGCGCTCTCATCGATCGATAAAGTTTGAGTTAAAATAAAAAACCTGAAAGGTAAAATATACTTTTCAGGTTTTTTTTATATGTTACAAAAACATGCTACTCTGTGTCCGGGTTGAACTTCTTTAAGTGCGGGAGTTTCTTCCAGGCAATGGGGGTTAAAATGCGGGCAGTTATCAGCATAGATACAGCCCTGTTCTGTATTTACATTATTTTTTATTCGTTTGCCCATATCCATATACCTGGCTGCATTTAGCAGTCTGACAGAATAAGGGTGCATTACTTCTGGCATTTTCGTAATATCATCAAGTTCTTCTACAACTACACCTTTATACATGATTATAAGTCTGTCGGCCAGGTAATATATGACTTCCAGATTGTGACTTACCAGAAGGTATGACAGATCAAAAGCCTCTTTCAAATCCTTTAGAAGATTGAGTATCTGGGCCTGCACTGACACATCCAGGCTGCTTGTAGGCTCGTCCAGCACCAAAAGCTCTGGCTCGGCGGCAAGAGCCCGGGCTATGCATATTCGCTGAAGCTGTCCGCCTGAGAAGCCCATAACCTTTTTGCCGGCTTCAGATGCGGGTATTCCCACATTTTCCAGGAGTTCATATACACGAGGCTTTATATCCTTTTTTTCACGCAGTCCGAAATATCTTAAGGGCTCCTCCACAACCTGATAAGCGCTGAATTTTGGATTGGTAGCCTCGTAAGAGTTCTGGTAAACCATCTGCGATTTTCGGCGTCGCTCAGGTTTCATTTTCTTTTTATATGCCGGCTCTCCCTGAAATAGCAGCTGGCCGGTACTTGGAGGTTCCAGTCCCATGATCATCCGGCCTAAAGTGCTTTTGCCGCTGCCGCTTTGTCCTACGATACCCAGACATTCCCCCTTTTTCATGGAAAAGCTTACGCCGGAAACGGCTTTGATTTTTTTAGAACTGAACTTACCGCCTGCTTCATATATTTTTGAAACATCATTTAACTCTAAAAACTCCAAGTTATCGTCCTCCGTATAAAAAACATCTTACCGTATGACCGGGCAGAACTTCCGTTAAGTGCATATCATAATTCTGACAGTCAGGATTTTTTCTTTCACATCGTTTGAAGAAGGGACATCCACCTTTGCGTTCGTCCGGTCTTATGGGGCTGCCTTCTATTGTTACAAGTCTGTTTTTTGTGAAGTCAGGACGGGAACCCAGCAGACCGATGGTGTATGGGTGAAGAGCACCTTCCTTTGAGAGCATGGAGGCAGGAAGACTTTCAACTATATAGCCGGCGTACATTACGTATATGTTATGTGCTATGCTTTCTACTGCTTTCAGATCGTGGGAAACAAAAAGGATACCTGTTTTGGAGTCGGTATTCAGTTCTTTAAGCATGGATAAAATTTCCTGCTGAATAGTCATATCCACGGAAGTTGTTGGTTCGTCTGCAATAAGAAGTCTGGGATTGAACATCATGGCTATTGCTATCATAATACGCTGCAGCATTCCTCCGCTGCACTGGAAAGGATACATGGAAAGAACATTTTCCGGTTCATCTATATAAAGTCTGGTCAACAGTTCAAGTGCTCTTTTGCGTACCTCATCTTTGCTCATTATTGCATGAGCCGCAGCAGTTTCTCTGAAATGGTCTTCGATGGTAAAGATAGGATCAAATGAACTCATGGGATCCTGTAGAATAACTGAGATATCCTTACCCCTTATGCTTCTTAAAGCAGATTCGTCCGTGTAGTTTATTTCATTTCCATCAAAGCTGACCCTGCCTTCTATGGTCCATTTGCTTTCATCAAGCATTCCGAGGATACTTTTCCAAAAAACGCTTTTACCGCATCCGCTTTCTCCGATTATTCCGGCAACCTCACCTTTTTTCAGGGATATACTTGCGTCTGTAATAATATTGAATTCTTTATCATCGTAATGTACTTTTAGATTGAGATCTGATACATCTAAAATAATATCCATTTTTTACTCCGTCTTTTGGAAAAAGCTGTTTATATAATCACCGATTATGTTAAAACCAAGTACTATTATGAACAATACGATACTGGGCCAGAAGAACACCATGAAATTGGTGCTGATCAGACCGCAGGCATCGCTTATCATGACACCGAGTTCAGGGATAGGACGCTGGACACCGATACCGAGAAAAGAAAAACCTGCCAGCCCCAGGATCGTATTGCCTATAGCCAAAGTAAATTGAGCTATCATCTGGGTTACTACTCCGGGGGTTATATGTCTGAAAACTATTGTATGAGCTTTGCCGCCGCTTATCTCAGCAGCCTGGACGTATTTACGTTCCTTTAGGCTTAGAGCCATACCGCGGGCTATCCTTGCATACCATATCCAGTTGCTCATAAGCATGGCTATTATTATGTTTTGGGTGCTGGCACCTAAAAATGCCACGATAACCATGGTAAGTATAAGACTGGGGAAGGACAGCAGAGCTTCGCAGATCAGATTTATAACATAATCCACCTTTCCTCCGATATAAGCGGAAAATATGCCGATAAGAGTTCCTATAACCACAGATAGTCCTTCAGTGAGAAGTGCTATACCCAAAGATGTTCTTATGGCGTACAGAACTTTACAAAAAGTGCAGCGTCCGTAGTCATCTGTTCCAAACCAGTACTCACCGCAGCAGGGCTGAAATTTATTCAGCAGATCCACCTTTGTGGGATCGTGACGGGCGATCAGAGGTGAAATTAGACTGGCAGTTATGATCACAGCCAGAACAATTATAGATATCTTTACGGAGACGGGCATACGACCGTCCTTTTTTCTTTTGATTTTGTTTTTTATAAGTCTCATTTTTTTTCACCCAGCCTTATCCTAGGATCTATTATTGCACTGAAAATGTCTGACAGTATATTGGTCAGACAAAAGACTAAAGCAATGAGTAATATGTATCCTTGTATTACAGGATAGTCTCTTGATAAAATGGCACGTGTGATCAGACGTCCGAGACCCGGCCAGGCAAAGACATTTTCAACTATTACGGTACCCGCTATGAGCCGTCCTATGGAAATGCCAAGTGTATTTACTACCGGTAGCAATGAATTCTTAAGCACGTGAGTGTTAAATATTCTTTTTTCGGGCACTCCACGGACTTTAGCGTATAGTACATAAGGGCTTTGCCGTTGCTCGATCATTCCGTTTCTTATCATTTTTATAAAATAAACTACATGAAGCAGTGCGAGGCAAAAAGACGGCATTAGAAAGTTGAGCAGGCTGCTCTTACCTGAAACAGGCAATATCTTAAGCTGTACGGCAAATATTCTGATAAGAAAATATCCCAATACAAAAGAGGGGACGGCGGTTCCGAACATGGAAAAAAATCTTACAAAATGATCTCCGGCCGAACCGGGCTTTTTAGCTGATAAGAGTCCGAGTAACAGTGTAAGACCCACGATCCATATCATAGAAAAAAGTGCCAGTTGGAGAGTGGAGATGAATGCAGGACCTATCATTTCGGATACGGTCTGTGTAGATGTATAAGATTTTCCGAAGTCAAAAACAAGTGCATTTTTTAACCATATAAGGTATTGGAGTGGAAGTGGTTTATCCAGACCAAGCTGGTTTTTTACGAGAGCAATATTGTCGTCGGTTCTTTTTAAGTGGTGTGCAGTCAGAAAAGTATCTACAGCGTCCGACGGAAGCAATCGTATGAGTAAAAAAGATATAAGCGTGACGATCAATAACGTAGGGATTATCATGATCAGTTGTTTTATGATGTATTTTTTCATATCCTGATTATCCTAAAAGCCGGCCGTTTTACCGACCGGCTTTTTCAAAAAACTATAATTTTTTATTTTACGGTAATTTGATCCAGAGGCATAACATTTGACATTTCAAAGGTTACACCGTCTATGTTCTTGTTGGTGATGGCTCTGTTTGTCTGATATGATATCGGGAAGATACCGTAATGGTCTTCTATATCCTGCAGGAGTTCTTTGTAAAGATCCTGACGTTCTTTTTCATCTACTGTATGAGTTACACCGATCGCCTTTTTACAATAGTCATCGAAGTTTGCCAGGGTCTTCATTGCATAGTATTCTGCAATACCCTCTCCTGTATGGGAAGCAAGGGTTGAGAAGGGATCATAAGGATCGCCCCAGCTTACGGAATAACAGATATCGAAATCTCCTGTAGACTGGCGGTCTATATTGGCTCCGGATTCTTCTCCGACTATCTGCATATTGAAACCAATATCTTTGAGTTCGGACTGAAGTATCTGTGCAAGACTGGTCTGAACAACATTTGATGCATCATAGTAGAAGGTAATGCCCAGTTCTTTGCCATCTTTTTCCCTGAATTCCTTGCCTTCTTTTTTTACCCATCCTGAGGCATCAAGGAGCGATTCAGCTTCTGAAACATTGTAAGTATATCCTTTAAGACCTACATCGCAATAAGGCGTGCCGGACCAGTAGTACGAAGGTGCCTCCTCCTCAAGTCCGCCGAATACACTTTGTACTATAGTGGATTTATCAATGGCATGAGCCATAGCCTTTCTTACATTTATATCATTTAAGGGCTCTACGTCTGTATTGAGAGTCAGAATTCTTGTAAGAACGGGGTCGGAGATAAATGAGTTGTAGTCCTTTGCGGCAAGGCCGTTGAACTTGTCTACGCTCATGAGCTGGCTTTCATACATGTCATAAATCATGTCAACTTCGCCTGATTCCAGAGCACTGATGGCTGTATCACTGTCAGGTATGATCTTTAAAGTAAAGCTGTCGATCTTGGGCTTTTCTCCCCAGTAGTTTTCATTTACTTCAAATACTGCATATTCATTTTCTACATATTCTTTCA
>CAMOUW010000046.1 GCA_946626755.1 uncultured Clostridia bacterium | reverse complement strand
GCCGATAAAAACGATAAAGCCCAAAAATGGCGTATAATAACTGACGGAAAAAAATATAGTTTTATGTCATCTGAGGGGCGATATGTTATAAACGTTTCAAATGGGTCATTTAATGGTGGAAAACTTACTTTGGCATCATATGGGACTGTAAATAACAACAACAGTTTTTCGATAGCCAGGGCAAGTGGCTTTTTGATAAGAAACGGTCGAAAGTATTATTTTAACAAAAACGGTGCAAAACCTATGATAGGCTTGGATGTGTCTTCCTGGAGTGAAAACGTAGACTGGGCAGCTGTTAAGTCTGACGGAATAGAGTTTGCCATAATACGAACAGCTCATCGTGGAGGAAAAATAGATCCATATGGCGAAAGAAATATGAGCGAATGTGAAAGATTGGGGATACCGTACGGTATTTACTATTATTCAACTTCAATAAATGAGGTTCAGGCTGATAATGATGTAAAGGTAATGCTTGAAACCGTTAAAAGGCATAATCCTAAATTGGGATTATTTGTGGATATAGAAGCGTCTGACGTTTACAATGAGGCGTTCGGAAGTGTTTATAGCTCAACTGCCAGACGGAAAATAACTGATCTCACTAAAAGAATGGTGAGCAAGATAAAAGCGGCAGGTTATACAGCAGGTGTCTATGCAAACGAAAACTACATGAAAAATGTTTTATATATGGATGAATTGCCGGATATCAGATGGGTGGCAAAATATTTTGGAAACAACCCGTCGGACACAAATATTATCGATTTAGAGGGAAAAGGGTATAAAATATGGCAGTTCACTGATTCCGGCACAGTAAAAGGGGTGCCAAACAACGGATATGCTGATCTGAATACGGTGATAGAAAAATATTGGTAATGAGATCTTTAAAGAATATGTAATAAAAAATGCTCCCGGATATCACTTCCGGGGGCATTTCTTGTATAGAATCCATTGATATAACTGTCTGATCCTAATAATGAAAAATGTGTTTTTTCTTTTTAAACATTCATGTATGATCCGATAAATAATCCTTGTGGTGTATCGTGCCAGTCATATATTATAGGCGCTTTAATAATTTCAATGAGTTCAGTTCCTGAAAGTTTGTCTGAATAGAATGCTTCAGCCCGACTGAAAACATTTGAAACATAGTTGGTAGATGGCTTGCCATCTTTTGGCCAGGGATCTGCAATTCTATACATGGTAGTATTTCCGTTTTTGTACCATCCGGTTACCGCTATCCAATGAGTAGAAGACTTTAGCTTGACCAGGGGAACAAAGGTCTGTCCATGAGCTAAATTATCCATTATCTTGGCAAGTGTTATACCGCTTCCGGTTACAGTATATGTAGGTACGGAAGCAGTAGCGGGATTTTTTGCGATACAACTTTTTAACTGTGACGCATAACTTACACCTACACCATATCTGTTACCAAAAGAACTTCCTCTAATAGCTCTGAATGAGGCTAATAGCGAATCCCAGCCGGATTGTCCTGAAAGACTGTCAGCATAGCCGTTTGCCTGCAACGCCATAAGTGATGCGGCGGCTGCGCAAGCCATGGGATATTTTCCGAAAGAATTGAGCTGATTAATATAGTTTTTTATTTTGTGGTCTACGCTTGTAATTTTACCATTATTATCTGTATTGTAGTTGGTATTACGTACAAGTTTTTCTGTGTTTGGAAGAACGAAACCGGTCCTTTCATCAAAAAGATAATAATCGGAATTTATTTTAGTTGCTCCGGTAGAAACACGGCCGTTTATTATATAAGATTTTTTTCCGTTTTGTTCCTTCCATCCGTTCGCATTAAAGCGAACTTTACCATTTTGTATATACCAGAGTCCGTGAGAATTAGCAGCATTGCCGGAATAGTCAAATAGAACTTTTCCGTCTTTTACATACCACCAACCGGAAGAGTTTGGCTCGACTGATTCATTAAACATAACCTTTGAACCCTGAACATTCCACCAGGCAGTTTCCCCGTTGACGGTTCCATGTGTTACCTCATATCTTTTAAAAGAGACTTTTCCATTTGCTATATACCACCAGCCGCTGTGATTTTTAGCGAAACCATTATATGAAAAATCCACTTTCCCATTTTTTACATACCACCAGCCGTGTTGGTTGGGCTCAACCGATTCATTAAAAATAACATTACTGCCTTTGACATTCCACCAGCCGGACAAACCATCAATAGTTCCATGAGTTATTTCATTTTTTTTGAAGGTTACTTTACCGTTTTCTATATACCACCAGCCACTGTGGTTTTTTGCAAAATCATTGTAAGAAAAATCCACTTTGCCGTTTTTTATATACCACCAGCCATGTTGATTGGGTTCAACAGATTCATTAAATTTAACATTGCTGCCTTTTACGTTCCACCAGCCTGATATCCCGTTTACAACGCCATGTGTAACTTCACTTTTTGAAAAGGTAACCTTTCCGTTTTCACAATACCACCAGCCGTTTTCATTTTTAGCGAAACCATTGTACGAAAAATCTACTTTTCCGTTTTTTACATACCACCAACCGTGGATATTGTTTTTTACACCTGTATATTTAAGGTTGGCTACACCATTTTCAATATAGTACCATCCGGAAATCCCATCAATGATTCCATGAACGATATCTGACGTTTTGTTTGAAATCATGCCGTTTTCATAAAAACGAAATACACCGTTTTCTTTGTAAAAACCGTTTTTGGGTTTGGCAGGATAGTAGCCGGTATCATTTGAAGAAGGAGAACTAACCGATTGGGTAGATTTGTCAGCGGGTTCAGTCATTTCTTCGGTAAGATCACTATCTTCTGTTTCAGGAACCGTATTTTCGGTTTTATCAGAAACATCAGTACTTAAATCTGTATCATCAGTATCACCTGCAGCGTCGGTATTTGATACGACTTGAGTCGCAAAAACGTTTTGCTGTAAAAGCGGCGTGGCGGCTAAAGACAAAGCAAGCCCCATAGCTGACAGAGTCACTTTATATATTTTTTTCATAACAGGACCATTCACCTCCGAAGTCCATGTGGCTATATTAACATTTACTGAACTATAATATAACAAATAATTAAAACAAATGAAATAGTTTTGTAAAAAATTCTGCAGCTTTTTTTATTGCATAATAATAAATTTGTGATATAATGCACGAAGTTGATTTTTAACGGATTTGCGGAGCATATGGAATTATACGTTTTTACATATGACTCGAAGAAGTTTCGCAATGTTTAGATCAGGAGGATATTAATGAATACAACACTTGTAATAATGGCAGCAGGTATGGGAAGCCGTTTCGGAGGCGGAATAAAGCAGCTTGAGCCGCTGGGACCCCATGGCGAGACTATTATGGAATATTCTATATATGACGCAGTAGAGGCGGGCTTTGATAAGGTGGTTTTTATCACAAGAAAAGAACTTGTGGAGAAGTTTGAGGAGTCGGTTATAAAGTCTCTGAACGGCAAAGTAAAGACGGAGTATGTATTCCAGGAGATAGATGACCTGCCGGAAGGGTTTGAGAGCCCTGCAGAGCGTACAAAGCCCTGGGGGACTGGACAGGCTATACTGGCTTGTAAAGATGTTGTAAATGAGCCTTTCCTTGTTATAAATGCAGATGATTATTACGGAAAGGCAGCGTTTAAGACCATACACGATTACCTTGTAAATGCGGATTCATCCAATGGGAAATACGACTTCTGCATGGCGGGATTCATCCTGGGAAATACACTTAGTGACAACGGAGCGGTTACCCGTGGCGTTTGTGTGATGGATGAAAACGGATGCCTTAAAGGGGTAAATGAGACGGAAAATATCGTGAAGGCCGACGGAGGCGCAGCCATAGACGGCGGAGAAGCAGGGCTTAAAGAAATCGATGCAGACAGCAAGGTGTCCATGAATATGTGGGGCTTTACACCGGAGATATTCGATGAGTTGTCTGCGGGATTTGTAGAATTCCTTCAGGATCCCGAAACTAACCGGGTAAAGGGAGAATACCTTATTCCTACAGTTGTAGACGGACTTATTAAAGATGATAAAGCCGATGTGAAGGTTTTAGAGACTCAGGACAAGTGGTTTGGCGTAACATATCAGGCTGATGTGGATACAGTAAAGAATGCGCTTAAGACCTTGGTTGAAGAAGGTGCATATCCGGAAGTGCTTTTTTCTTAAATAACACAATACCCGGTTTTGTTTTGACTAATTAACTGATATAACGTAAAGATACATTTTGCGGATAATTGCATTATGTATCTTTTTTAGTTGGTAAAGTGATTGATAGATAAGACAAAAAGCGATAAGATAAATAAAAAAACAATTATATCAAAAATACAGTGTATAGGGATTATGAAAGTAGTTTGCAGGCAAATATCATTTTCAAAATCCTGTTTACCTAAACAAAAACGTAAACCTGCGGATATGAAAGGAGAATATATGTCTGCTGACATTAAAGAACAAACAGCCCGTCTGAAAAAAATCATAGATGAATCCGACAGTTTTGTATTTTTCGGAGGTGCAGGGGTATCTACGGAAAGCGGGATTCCGGATTTCAGAAGTGCCGACGGTCTTTACAATGAGTCCACGGCAAATGCAGTTCCGCCTGAAAAGATAATAAGTCACACATACTTTAAGATGCATCCGAAAGAATTTTTTGATTTCTACAGAAACAAGATGATTTACAGGGATGCAAAGCCGTCCGTGACACACAATACTCTGGCAAGGCTTGAAAAAGAAGGTAAGTGCCGGGCGGTTATAACCCAGAACATAGACGGACTGCATCAGATGGCGGGAAGCAAAAATGTCCTGGAGCTTCACGGCAGCATTTACAGAAACTACTGTATAAAATGCGGAAGACCGTATGAATTGGATGACATACTTCCGGAAATTACGAAAACAACAGATACAGAAGAGGAATCAAAAGTCGATGACGGCAGCATTCAAACCCCGGATGGATCCGGGGTGAAAAAAGAGCCGGGTGTACATTTCGGAACGGGCAGATTTGAAGGTGTGCCTGTATGCGGATGCGGCGGTATAATAAAGCCGGATGTGGTGTTATACGAGGAAAGTCTGGACGGCAGTGTACTAAAAGAGTCAATGGCGCTTATTGCAAACACACCATTGCTTATTGTGGGAGGAACCTCGCTAAATGTATATCCGGCAGCAGGACTTTTGCAGTATTTCAAAGGAAGTCATCTTGTGCTGATAAATAAAGAACCCACACCCTTTGATGAAAAAGCGGATCTGGTTATACATGGGGCTCTTGGTGAGGTTTTTTCGAAATTGTAATTTTTCGGAGTCATTTTACAATATTTTATAGAAAATGAATTTTCTGCAAATAGGAGTTCTTATTTTTTGAAAGAAACCCAAGGAAGTGATTCGGGGAATAATAATGTGAGGATATAAGAAAAAAATAATATTATATATATTTTTTTTATTAGATATTTGGCAGCCTATAGTATAAAATAAGTAGGTATAAATTTTACATAAATAACAGAAACAACAGAAACAATAAGCAGGAGAAGAAAATATGGGTAAGGTTATAGGTATAGATCTGGGAACTACAAACAGTTGTGTTTCGGTTGTTGAAAACGGACAGCCCATTATCATACCGTCCAGTACCGGAAGCAGGACAACTCCCAGTGTTGTCGGATTTTCCAAAAAAGGGGAGACATTCATCGGAGAAACAGCCAAAAGGCAGGCTATCACCAATCCGGACAGAACCATAAGCTCCATAAAAAGAGAAATGGGGACCAACTGGAAGAAAAAGATAGACAAAACTGTTTACAAGCCCCAGATGATCAGTGCCCTTGTTTTGGGTCAGTTAAAGAAAGATGCGGAAAAATATCTGGGAGAACCTGTCACTGATGCAGTAATCACTGTCCCGGCATATTTCAATGATGTGCAGCGCCAGGCGACAAAAGATGCGGGAACCATTGCGGGGCTGAATGTCTTACGTATGATAAATGAGCCCACATCCGCAGCGCTTTCCTACGGTCTTGATCACGGAGAGTCCCAAAAGGTCATGGTCTACGATCTTGGGGGAGGTACGTTTGATGTTTCTATAATAGACATATCCGAAGGAAATATCGAAGTAATGGCCACCTCCGGGGATAATATGCTGGGAGGAGACGACTTTGATAACAGGATTGTAAATTGGGTGGTTGATGAGTTTGCACGTTCAAACGGAGTAAATCTTTCCAAAGATTTTGCAGCCATGCAGAGAATAAAAGAAGCGGCTGAGCAGGCCAAAAAAGAATTATCGGCTTCCGATGCAGCAGATATAAATCTTCCTTATATAGTTCAGGAGAAGGGACAGCCGGTGCATCTGAACATGAGAATTACCAGACAGCAGTTTGAGCAGATGACACGGGATCTGGTAGAACGTACAGAGCCGCCTGTAAGAAGAGCTATGTCAGATGCAGGAGTGACAAACAGGGATTTATCCAAAGTACTTCTTGTAGGCGGATCTACCAGGATGCCGGCGGTACAGGAAAAGGTAAGGAATCTTACAGGGCTTGAGCCCTCAAAAAATATAAATCCTGACGAATGTGTAGCCCTGGGAGCAGCAGTACTTGGAAGTACCCTGACGGGTAATGCCCTTATATCTGCGGGAACGGGACAAAGTCTGATACTCTTTGACATTACTCCTTACAGTCTGGCCATTGAGACGGTTGGAGGTATTGCCACAAGGCTTATAGAGAGAAATTCTCCCATACCCACCAGATTTGCCAAAGTATTTACAACTGCGCATCCTTATCAGCCGGCAGTAGATATAAATGTTCTTCAGGGGGAAGGTCCCATGGCCGCCGACAACAAATCCATCGGACAATTCCGGTTGGGCGGTATCAGAAGAGCTCCTGCAGGAGTACCCCAGATAGAGGTGACATTTGATATAAATACCGACGGGATATTGGAGGTTACGGCTAAGGATCTGGATACCGGACAGTTCCAGTCCATCACCATCACGGCTGAAGACCGCATGTCTGACAGAGAAATAGAAAAAGCTAAAAAAAGCACACAGATCCTGCTGGAGGACAAAGGTAAATAATCTATTGACTTAGACGTTTGTTTTATGGTAAAATTTTCGACTGTGATAATCTTTTGAAATATCCTTGTTTTCCGCTGGGACGGAAGACCAAAAAGACCGGAAGGATTATCCTTGTTTCCGTATATATCCGGAGACCATCAAAGACCAAAAGGAGGTGTAACAAAGAGATGAATAAGTACGAGATGACATTGGTAGTCAGTGCAAACATTGAAGAGGAAGCGCGTAATGCTGTCTTTGATCAGGTAAGAGACCTCATCACAAAGAACGGCGGCGAGATCACAGATCCCGGCACACCCGAGAAGAAAAGACTCGCTTACGAGATCCAGAAGATGAATGAAGGCTGGTATGCATTTATCAAGTTTAATGCAGAACCTGAGGCTCCCGCCCAGATCGAAAAGCAGCTTCGTATCACTGCAAATGTACTTCGTTTCCTTATAGTTAAGGACGGAGAATAATAGTCGGCTCTTCATAATGGACGGCTACCGTCGATAAGAGGAGATAAAAAATGAACAATGTAGTTTTAATGGGTAGACTGACAAGAGATCCGATGCAGAGAATGGCCAACACAGCGAACGGCGAAATGGAGATTGCAAGCTTTACGCTGGCGGTAGACAGAAGAAAAGGCCGTAACGCAGAAAATAACGGCGAACAGACTGCAGATTTTATAAGATGCACTGCATTTGGAAAACAGGCGGAATTCGCAAACAAATATCTTCACCAGGGTACCAAGATCGCACTTGTGGGACGTATCCAGACCGGAAGTTATGTAAACAAAGACGGTCAGACAGTATACACCACAGACGTTATAGCCGAAACGATAGAATTTGCCGAGAGCAAAGCCGCATCCGCAGGAGCAGCGGTACCGTCATATAACAATGAACCTGCCGCAGATATGGACGCAGCGCCGTCTGCAGGTGGAAGCGATTTTATGAACATACCTGACAGTGTAGATGACGAAGGACTTCCGTTTAAATAATGATTTAATTAGGAGGCAGTTATGTCAGAAGAAGAAGTAAAGGTAGAAGAAGCTGCAGCACAGGAAGCACCTGCAGCTGAAGAGACCAGACCCGAAGGCGGCAGCGAAAGCAATGCAGCTGCTGAAGGTGATCAGGAAAACAGAGGTCGTGATTCTCAGGACAGAGGCGATGGCCGCATGAGAAGAAGACCCATGAGAAGAAGAAGAAAAGTGTGCGCATTCTGCGAAGACGAGAAGAAAGAAATCGACTACAAGGATGTAGTGACACTTAAAAAATACGTTTCCGAAAGAGGAAAGATCCTTCCCAGAAGAATCACAGGAAACTGCGCAAAGCACCAGAGAGCCATCACACTGGCCATCAAGCGCGCAAGACACGTTGCACTCATGCCCTACACTGTAGAATGATCGAACCAGCGGACTGAGAGCAGCCAAGAAAAAAGAGGAAACAGCTTCAAGTTTACTTGAAAGCTGTTTCCTCTTTTTTCTTGGCTATTTGAAGGCTATAAACGCTTCGGCGGTCTTCGACCGCCGAAGCGTTTATAGCCTTCGCTATCAGTCCGTGTAAGCCTAAGTCTTACATAGGCTGCTTCTTTTTAAATTTGGCAGCGTGGAGAAAATATAGTTTTTCATACGTGGAAGAGCATACGCAGAACAAAAACCATATTATTCATACCCGGAACGTGAAAACTCCCACCCGCCCTCACCTTCGAATATACTTGAAAGGACTTTTAATTCAATGTTATAATGTAGTCTGCAATTTATCTAAAGAACAATCAGGGGGGCTTGATGACGGGAGACGAGATAAAAGGATACAAACTTAAAGGAAAACTCAGGCAGGCAGTAGCATGGCCGATAGTTGTAGAGATCTGCTTTGCTGCGCTGGTTGTCCTTTTTTTCATGTTCAGACAAGACTTCTGGTGGATAATCCTTATCGCCTTCGGAATCTACACCATGTTCTTTATCCTGATTATCACAGCATTCAGGAGAGGATTTCTAAAAGACATGGTGAGATTTTCGGCAGATTACTCCCAGACCCAGCATACCCTCCTTTATGAAATGAACCTGCCATATGCCATGCTGGATGAAAGCGGAAAAGTCCTTTGGATGAACCGCTGTATGGAAGAACTGACAGACCGCAGAGACATTTACAACAAAAACATAGCGGCAGTATTTCCGGAAATCATCCCCGGCATATTCCCCAAAGACAGAGAAACAAAGTCAGTACACTTCGAATTCGGCTCCAAAAGCCTGAAAGCTGATATAAAAAACATTATCACAAAAGACGGAACCGAATTTGTTGCAATATACCTGTTTGATGAGAGTGAAATAAAAGATTATATCAGAAAGATAAAGGACGACAGCTTTGCCGTAGCGCTTATAGATATAGACAACTACGAGGACGTGCTGGAAACAGTAGACGATCTGTCAGAGTCCTATTTTGCAGGTATCATAGATAAAAAACTGTACGAATACTTTACCAAAGGCGGAGGGTTCCTGCGAAAACTTGAAAAAGACAGGTATCTGGCAGTATTCAGATATGTAGACCTTGGTAAATTTATATCCGACAGGTTCAGCATACTGGAAAAAATAAAAGAGATAAGCCAGGGGAACAAAAATCCTGTCACATTAAGTATAGGTGTTTGTACCGGAGCAGAGACATATGCCCGTACCTATGAGACATCTAAAAGCTCTCTGGAACTTGCTCTGGGACGTGGAGGCGACCAGGCGGTAGTCAGAGACGGAGACCATATAGAATACTACGGCGGAAAAAGCCAGCAGATAGAGAGCAACACCAGAGTCAAAGCCAGGATGAAAGCCCACGCCTTGGGCAAGATATTTGAATCAAAGAAAAACATCGTCATCATGGGGCACCGGATGCAGGACATAGATTCCTTCGGTGCTGCCATAGGCATGTATTGCTTTGCAAGACATCTGGGTAAAGATGCAAGAGTTGTAATAAATGAGATCACACCCAGTGTGAAGCCTTTCTATGACAGATTCGTTGCAAGGGAAGAGTACAAGGATATACTTGTAAAATCATCAGGAGCACTTTCATTTACAGAAGAAAACACAGTAGTAGTGGTGGTAGATGTAAATAAACCGGAGATGACAGAGTGTCCCGAACTGCTTGAAAAAACAGGTACAAGAGTAGTATTTGACCACCACAGAACAAGCGAGTCGCCCATTAAAGGCGTAGTATTGTCTTATGTGGATACATCAGCGTCATCTTCAAGCGAAATGATCACGGAAATGATGCAGTTCGGAAGTCTGGATCTCAAGCTGAAAGGATTTGAAGCAGATGCGCTTTATGCCGGCATAGTAATAGACACGGATAACTTTAACACAAAAGCCGGACCGCGAACATTTGAAGCAGCAGCTTACCTGAGAAGGAATGGTGCAGATGTAGCCAGGGTAAGAAAACTGTTACGTACGGATATGGATCTGTACAGAGCTATAGCGGGAGCAGTTGAGGATGCCCTTATTTACAGAGATGCATTTGCAATAACAGCCATCAGTCAGGACAATCCCAGGAGTGCCACTGAAGCTGCGGCAAAGACAGCAAATGAACTGCTGGATATTGTAGGTGTAAAGGCATCCTTTGCCATTACAGAATATGAGGGGACGGCACATATAAGTGCAAGATCCATAGATGAAGTAAATGTGCAGATCATTATGGAAAAACTGGGAGGCGGCGGACATCTCGGCACGGCAGGAGCCCAGCTGAAGGACTGCAGTAAAGATGAGGCGATACAAAAGCTAAAAGACGTTATCGACTCCATGATTAAGGAAGGAGAAATCTGATTATGAAGATTATACTTTTGGAAGATGTAAAAAATGTGGGTAAGAAAGACGAAATCGTAGATGTAAGCGATGGCTACGCAAGAAATTTTCTGTTGAAAAAAAATCTCGGAAAGGAAGCCAGCGCCGGGAATGTATCCGCTCTTAAAGACAGCCAGGCTAAAGCAGCACGAATTGCCCAGGAAGAACTGGAAGCATGCAAAAAAGAAGCGGAAAAAATAGGAGAGAAGACAGTTAAAATAAAAGTAAAGGTTGGGGATAACGGAAAGCTTTTCGGTGCTGTTTCTTCCAAAGAGATCGCAGAAGCCCTTAAGGACCAGACCGGCATAGAAGTAGATAAAAAGAAACTTAAGCTGGACGATACCATAAAGACCACAGGATTTTACGAAGTACCTGTAAGATTGCACAGAGAAGTCACGGCTACACTCAAGGTAGATGTGGGAGCAAAATAAAATGGAAGCTAAAGAAAACATACGAGTAATGCCGTCCAGCATAGAAGCAGAGCAGTCTGTGATCGGAGCGGTCTTTGTGGACAGAGATGCACTGATCACAGTATCAGGGATACTGCGTCCGGAAGATTTTCATCATGCAGTCTACAGGCATATCTATGAAGCAATGCTTGAGATGAATGAAAAAGGGCAGAGCATAGACCCTGTCACCCTTCAGGACAATCTCAGACAGAAAAATTTTCCGGAGGATATGTATTCCTTTGAAAGATTGCGCGACTTGTCTATGGCGGTGCCTTCATCAGTCCGTGTTGCGGAATATGCCGGCATAGTAAAAGAAAAGGCCTTGCTGCGAAGTCTCATTAAGACGGCTGATACAATAATAAATGATTGTTATGACCAGACCAGGGCAACTGACATAATACTTACCGATGCTGAAAAAGAGCTTCTCGAGCTTTTAAAGAAAAGAGAGAGTTCTACGGGAACCACCATTGATCAGGCGCTGGAAGAGGTGGTGGATAATGTAAATGAGGCATATAAAAACAAAGGAGCCCTCACGGGAGTGCCTACCGGATTTAGCGAGCTTGATGAATGTCTCAACGGGCTTCAGCCTTCTGACCTTATAATTGTGGCAGCAAGGCCGTCCATGGGAAAAACAGCATTTGTATTAAACATTGCCGAGCACGCAGCTCTTAAAAAGGGAGTGGGTGTGGCATTTTTCTCTCTGGAAATGTCTGCGGTCCAGCTGGCTACTCGATTGCTCGCCATGGAGTCAGGAGTAAATGCAAAAAAACTGCGCAACGGAAGTCTTTCGGGCGACGACTGGGAGCACATTGTAGACGGAGTGGACGTGCTGGGAAGCGCCAACCTGATCATAGACGATGCACAGGGGATGAATATTTCTAAATTAAGATCCAGATGCCGCAAGTACAAGATGGAGGAAAACATCGGACTTGTGATCATTGACTATATACAGCTTATGGAAGGAAGCGGAAAAAGAGCAGGGGAGTCACGACTGAGCGAAATTTCCGAGATATCCAGAGGATTAAAAATGCTGGCCAGAGAGCTGGATGTGCCGGTGGTAGCTTTGTCTCAGTTATCCAGAGCGCCGGAGCAAAGACCGGATCACAGACCTGTTATGTCAGATATCAGAGAATCGGGATCCATCGAGCAGGATGCCGATGTTATCATGTTTCTTTACAGGGATGAGTATTACAACAAAGATACTGATAAAAAAAATGTAGCCGAAGTAAATGTGGCCAAGCACAGGCAGGGTGAGATCAAGAAAATAGAGCTGGCCTGGATACCGGGTCAGACCAGATTCTATGATCTTGATAAACAGTATTCACAGAGTGCAGAATCTGATTAAAGAAATAATAAAAAACACCGTACGGGAGCAGATCCTGTACGGTGTCTTTTTTTCCCCTCATATATGAAACGGGGTATCGTAATGCTTATAGATTACTGGGGATTGGGTGCGTCTACGGGACAGACATTAGCACAAGCACCGCAATCTACACAGATGCTATCGTCGATAACCATCTTGTCATCGCCCTCGCTGATAGCGGAAACAGGGCACTCGGGAACGCATGCTCCACAGCTGATGCAATCATCATTAATTAAATAAGCCATAATTTTACCTCCTGTCAAACTAACATTTGTAGTACGTGTATATTTTAACATGAAATAAAAAAATTGCAAGAAAGTAAGCGGAAGCAAACTTATATAAGATCCGAGTGACAAAATTTTCACTTGACATTTTTTGTGCCTTTAACTACTATACTCTTTATAACTAAAAAGTTATATGTTTTTATAGAAATCCGGATAGATTCACAGAGATTTATCTACATATATCTTATATTTAAAACAGGAGGCTTATTATGGAGAAGAAAATCACTAAGGAAACTACTATAGGAGAGGCGCTGGCTATAGAACCGGGTCTTGTACACCTTTTTTCCGCTATCGGTATGCACTGCTTTGGATGTCATTTCAGTGCAAGTGAGACTATCGAGCAGGCAGCAGGGGTTCACGGCGTAGACCCTGACGATCTTATGGAAGATATAGAAAACTACATCGCATATCAGAACGGCGATCAGGAAGGTGATGAGTAAGGTCGGAGAATTCCTTAAAAAGAAGGATATAGAGATTTCGGCCAAACGTTATGGTGTAGATGCGCTGGGAGCCATGGCGCAGGGGCTGTTTGCCTCCCTTCTTATAGGAACTATCATAAATACCATCGGGAGCCTTTTTCACATTCCCTTTCTTGTAAATCCGATTGCGACTGTTGCCGGCGTGGACTATACAGTAGGCGGTCTGTGTTCTGCTATGAGCGGACCTGCCATGGCTGCGGCAATAGGATATGCATTGAAGGCGCCACCACTGGTTCTGTTTTCACTTATAACAGTAGGCTTTTCGGCAAATGCCCTGGGTGGAGCAGGAGGCCCCCTTGCTGTTTTGATCATTGCAATAGTTGCGGCAGAGTTTGGAAAACTGGTTTCAAAATCCACGAAAGTGGATATTCTTGTGACTCCCATAGTTACCATAGGTGTGGGAGTGGGGCTGTCATGGCTTATAGCACCGCCTATAGGAGCAGGAGCGCTTAAGGTCGGCGAGTTCATTATGTGGGCCACCGAGCTGCAGCCGTTTTTCATGGGCATTATTGTATCAGTACTTGTGGGAGTGGCACTTACGCTGCCCATTTCGTCAGCTGCCATATGTGCGGCATTTTCACTTACGGGACTGGCGGG
>CAMOUW010000045.1 GCA_946626755.1 uncultured Clostridia bacterium | reverse complement strand
CCTTATCTCTATGATGAGGTCACAGACTCTTGATTACAGCAGTCCTTTGTATGGAAGAAGAACAGCCCAGATATGTCTGAAGCAGATAAGCTTTCGTCATTATAAGGGCTTTTTCCCGGGGAAAAAGGAAAAGGAATTGATAGAGCTTTATTCCGTAACGGGAGGGGTACCGAAATACATAGAACTGATAGGTAAGGGAAAGGACATATTTACATCTGTTAAAAATAATATATTGGAAAGATCAAGCTATCTGTACGATGAGCCGGAATTCTTATTGCAGCAAGAGGTTTCAGAGATAGGAAGCTATTTTTCCGTGATCAAAAGCATTGCCTCGGGGAACAGAAAGCTTTCCGATATTGCCGCTTCCATAGGTCTTAAAGCTACAGGGATCACCAAATATCTCAAGACCTTGATCGATCTTGACTTAGTAGAACGGGAAGTGCCAGTCACTGAAAGCAATCCTGAAAAAAGCAAAAAGGGGTTGTATGTCATTAAAGATAACTACATTTCTTTTTGGTTTAAATTTGTATATCCGTACAAAAGCTTTATAGAAAGCGGCAATGCTGATCATGTGATGGAAAAGATCAGACAGGGCTTTGTACAGAACCATGTTTCTTATGTTTATGAGGATATTTGCCGTGAAAAGATGCAGATGATGAACATGCAGGGAGATCTGCCATTTCATTTTTCGAAATTAGGACGTTACTGGGATAAAAATACAGAGATTGATATAGTTGCGTTGGATACAGATCCGAATAGGATCATTTTCGGTGAATGTAAATACAGGAAGGAGCTTATGGGGACGGATGTATTAAAAGCTCTTGAAGCGAAAGCAAAAAATGTAGCATGGAATAAGGATAATAGGGAAGAATGGTTTGTATTATTTAGCAGCAGCGGTTTTACCAAGGCTCTGAAAAAAGAAGCTGAGGCTAGGAAGGATGTTGCTCTGTATGGAGGAAATGAGGCTGTCTGATAATAATATCCTGCTGTTTCTTTCTGTGGTATGAAAGACTGCACAGAGTTGGAGCGATCACAATTGCGGATGCTTGAATAATGATCATGTGTATAGCATGAACACCGGTTTTGATGTTTTCGAGATTGAAACTTAAATATAAAATGTCCGCCGGCAATTGGTAAGATATGTCGCACCTTACCTCTTTAGGTATTGGATGTGTCATCCTTAGTAGTGGAGGGGATTAGAAAATCAAGACAAGGGCGTGGGTGTGTCTGTGGAGGTGGCTATCCTACAGACATATCCCTCTTGTCTTTTTTTTGTGTTTTTTCTTATTTTCGAAAGGTTTACGTTTATATACTTAGAAACACCTTTTGAAAATACTTTTTTTTTACGTCCTTTATTAGTAAGAATTCCTCTTTATACTGACAGAGTCATTTATTATATTTACTCAAAAGATATTCGCAGCTCTGTTCTGTACTGTGTTTTCCATGCCTGTTGTTCGTTTTTTTCAAAAGCCATAATGTTATTATTTTCCTGAACTGATAAACCAATAAGAAAGTTACTGAAAAAAGTTGATTTTTCTTTTCTTCCACCATATTAAATAGTAGCGGACAAACACTTTTATACATGAGGAACATATGGCACTTTACGGATTAGATATGGGGCTTGACCAACTGATTTCATAGACTGGGCGGAATTGTTGTGTGTTCGTTTTTTTCAAAAGGCAAGATGATATTATATCAATATAAGAGTTGAGAAAGTATTTTTCAAAAAAATTTGATTTTTTTTTCAAGACTGACAATATTAAGTATAAGCCGATAAACATTGACTGTTCACAGGAGGGTTGTTTATGAAAAAGTAACCATATATACATTTACACTTTGACAATATAATAAAGCGCAATGTCTGCTCTAACAGCAACAAAGACAGGATCAACAGAGGCGGAAACATCGGATATACAGAGCAGAGACTATCAACATAACAGAGTAACTAACAGGGACATATCACAGAAATAAATTGTTTATTTGTATAGGGATATGTTCTTTTTTTGCCCCCAAAAGAGGAGTTGTTGTGTGTTCGTTTTTTTCAAAAGGCCAGATGATACTATATTGACATAAGATGTGAGAAAGCATTTTTCTGAAAAATTTGATTTTTTTCAAGATTGACCACATTAAGTATGAGCCGATAATGACAAGCTGTTCACAGGAGGGTTAGAAATGAGAAAAGGAAAAATGTAAAAGAAATAGAACCGGTGAAAAACTGTATATGAAAACAGCCACAAAAAACGATGATATTGATGATTTAGGAGGATATATATTATGAGAAGAATAGGTTATGAAGAAATAATAGGAACCCGCTGCGAAAAGTGTACACTTCCCGTATCTTATGAAGAGGCGGATCACAAAAACGGATCCTGCTCTTTTTGCCGGGATTTTAAGAGAAAAGAGTTTAGGGGAGAAGAGGCGCTCATAAAGGATATCGATCTCCAGCCGGGCGAAAAGATCGGCATAACCGTGAGCGGGGGCAAGGACTCTGTCTATATGTGGGGAAGGCTAGTGGATATTTTAGGAGCAGACAGGGTAGTCGCATTTACCTATTATAAGGACAGGATATCCAGTGAGGTTGCTCTTGAAAATGTAAAAAAGGCGCAAAAGATACTGGGTTCGGAGCTTGTAATAAAATATGATAATGATGCCTGGAAATATTTCAGAAATAACTTGAAAATACTTCTTGAAAAGCCGGATGCGGCTGCTGTCAGGGTTTTGCTGTGCGTAGGCTGCAGGTACGGGATAACGGAGAATCTCTACAGGATAGGGGAGGAGCGCGGCATAAGTAAGTTTATAAGCGGCGCTTCCTATCTGGAGTTGGCGCCCTTCAAGGAAGAGCTTCTCAAGGCGAAGTCCTGCACCGGAAATATAGATGATGGCTTTGAAAAACTTATATGCTGCTACGACAGGTTGGATTGGGGTGACAATCTGGAAAAGATACGCAGAGATCAGAAGTTTAAATACAAAAACAATGATACTCTGGGCAACAATTTCTCCAAGGGCTACAGATATAAATTATTTGATTTTGATGACTATTTTGAAAATGTCCCTGCCGAAACTGAAAAAGAGGTTATCAGGAGATTTGACTGGAAGAAGACAGACAGAAGCTGGCACTTTGACTGTCGCATAGAGGATTTTAAGGACCTGTTTTACTTCGGGCTTTTAGGGTATACGGAGCTGGATTTCAAGCTGGCGGCCATGGTGCGTTATGAGCTTATATCTCCGGAAGAAGCCATAGATGAGTTGTGCAGGCAGGCAGAGTCCATAAGGAACAGCTATCCCAAGATGGAAAGCATGCTTAGGGAGTTTGGGCTGGAGGATTGTATCGGTTTACTGCGCAGATTTTATAAAAGCGCACAATATTTGAAGGGAGGTGATGCCGGTGAAGGGCATAAGCATTCTTGCGCATAAAGTTAATTATGATTCCGGAGTTATGGTTTCTGTAAGACATTTGTCAAACGTGCTGAAAAGCGCCGGGATTCCCTGTGAGACGGATTATTATGAAAATGATATGGAACTGAGAAGAAAAGCTTCACTCTGTCACAGTCCGTGCCTGAATATTCAGGGACTGAGCTTCAGTAATGAAACTCTCTATGATGTATTAAATATGCATAAAAATGTCGTCGTTTCCATTCATTCAACTATGTGCAACCTGCAGGTGGAGGAGGATGCTCTTCCGAGACTGCTTGAGCTTGGCGGAAAGGAGCGCGGCAATCTGACATTTACCTGTCCCTCTGAGTCTGAAACTGTAGGCTTAAATTCTTTTATGCAGGTAAGATACAGGCATCTTCCCAATACATTTGCCTATAAGACCGATCCGGAAGAAATAAGATCCGGGATTATCAATAAAAAGATAAGTGACCGGCCTGTCAGAATAAGTCTTATATGTGCCTACAGACCGCTTAAAAATATGATAACCCAGGTGGCGGCGGTTATAATGCTGGCGGAGGAGAGACCGGTTGAACTGCATATGTTTGATACCGGTCAAAAATCTGTCGTTTATCACAATATAATGTCCATGCTTGAAAATTCAAAAGTGCGGCTGTTTATGCATGAGCAGGCCGGCAACGCCGAATGCTTCAAAAAAGAGGGCAGTTTTGATCTGGGGCTGCAGGTGTCGCTTTCCGAGACATTTTCATATGTGGCTTTTGAGCATATGATACAGGGCGTGCCGGTGATAGGTTCATCTTCTGTGCCCTTTGCAAGCGAGGTGGCGATGTACAGTGATGTGACGGATATAAAGAAAAAAATGGAGAAGATACTGGAAAATGATAGCATTTACCGTAGGTATGCCCTGGAGGCGCAAATAAAAGCGCAGACTGTAATGGAGCGTAATAATTCAACTGCGGTAAAGACTGTAAATGAGCTTATAGGGGGATGAAATAATGAGTGGTGCCACATTTAAAAAAGTCATGGAGTTTACTGACAAAGAATACGATATGGACAGACTTGTGTACTGTTTTCCCGGACGTGAGTGGGTCATGTCCTCCGAAGCCTGTGATATAAGTTGTGATCATGGTTATATGTGGCCTTTCCCCTTTGTGAGCGTTTTGTACGGGGACAAAGGGAAAACCTTTATTTGCGGCGTAAAAAGTATCAGAGGCGTAAACATAAAGAAGACAGGATGTTCACTTACGATAAGCTTTTTGCTCAAGGAGGATTCAGATAAAGAGTATGTTGAGGTGTTTGAACATGACGGCAGACCTCAAAGCTCCATAAGCTGTTTTCGGGAGTGGTATAAAAAAAACTGTGGGGAATTGCCGGATATGGACGGGGAAATAAAAAGCAGCTTTCATGTGAGAAGATTATTTTTCAATGACTGTTTTTGCAAAAGCTCTGTTATAAAGGACGGGAAAATATGTCTGAAGGAAATTATTGCAAATGACATTTCCGAAACGGGGGGATCGGATGCGGTGCTGCTGTTTGATTACGGTTATGATAATAATACCGGAATACGCTGCGGAAATGACAGCCCGGATATGTTTGACGAAGTATCGGCGGGGGAGATAAAAAAACAGATGGAGGATATGAAATCCGCCAGCGTAAAGGGATACTATGTATATTTTGATCCATACCTGATCCAACAGGGAAGCGTGTGGGATAAGAAATATAAAGAGAGTCTTGAGATACGGGATAAATGCGGCAGTCCGGTTAGAGTGTGGGGGCCGGGGCAGTGGCATCCGTGTACGGGAGAGAAAAGCTGGCAAATAGAATCGGCCGGTTATCTTAAGAAGGCGCTGGAGCTTTTTAAAGCAGAAGGCATATATCTGGACGATGTGGGAAACGGAACCCAGTACAGGTGCTGCAGGCAGGATCACGTTCATGAACATGGCGCGCAGACTGCATATGAAGGGGAATATGTCCGTTATATATCCGATCGATTTCCGGATAAAAGGATGATGTGCGAGTTTGCGCCGGTTTATGATATGGCGAAATATTTCAGCATAGTCATGTCAGACACACGCAGCGTACTGAACATTTACAGATTTATTTTCCCGCAGATACGGTTTGTGAGGATCATAAACTGTGACCGTCCCCTTGGGCACAGTGAGTGGGAGATAAATAAAAGCTTTTTTAACGGCGAAGGCTTGTGGATAGACAATGACCTGAGTGATGAGGAGTGGTATCCGGAAGAAGTGAAGAAACTGATACGGCAGCAGTATGAGGTGCTGCAGAAATTTTCAGGGTGTTTTTCTTCGGAGGACGTGGAGCCGTTGTTTGATACATTTTCCGAGGGCATTCTGGCGAACCGTTTTACATACGGGGACAGTACAGTGATCACTTTGCTGAATACCGATACACAGGACAGGGAGATCGTTCTCCGGGATGATATGTACAAAGATGCACAGATACTGCTTCCCGTAAAGGACGTGAAGACAGGCGGTAAAGGGATGGGGATACGTATAGAGGGACATGGGGTGACGGCTATACATGTCCATCCTTCGTACCTGTTTAACTGACAGGTAAAAAGTAAACCGGAAACATAGTTAGGGAAACACATACACATTTACAATTTAATAAAGCGCAATGTCTGCTCTAACAGCAACAAAGACAGGATCAACAGAGGCGGAAACATCGGATATACAGAGCAGAGACTATCAACATAACAGAGTAACTAACAGGGACATATCACAGAAATAAATTGTTTATTTGTATAGGGATATGTTCTTTTTTTGCCCCCAAAAGAGGAGTTGTTGTGTGTTCGTTTTTTTCAAAAGGCCAGATGATACTATATTGACATAAGATGTGAGAAAGCATTTTTCTGAAAAATTTGATTTTTTTCAAGATTGACCACATTAGGTATGAGCCGATAAAGACAAGCTGTTCAAAGGAGGGTTAGATATGAGGAAAGGAAAAGTGGAAAAAATATGCGGAGCTAAGATTTATATGCCGTACGAAAGGAAAAGCGTTGATGAGCGGGGACGCATAAGACGGCCGGCGGTTTTCCGTTCAAAGAAGGATTATAGCCGTAACAGGGTAAAGAAAGAAACAGAGCAGATGAAAAAATGTATCTGAAAAAAGTTGATTTTTTAAAATAGTTTCAATATATGTGTAGCAATAAATATGAAAGATGAAAGGAGGTGATGTCCCCGCGTTTTGCTGCCTGATGACAATTGCCAAAAAGGAGAATGTCTATGAATAGTATGAACAGAAAAAATAAAGATGAAAAAATTACAAAAATCGGAAGGAGAGTGGTAAGTATGAAAAACTTTTTCAAAAAATTAAAGGTAATAATGGCGTTTACAGCATTCCTCGGGGGCACAGGGGTATCCATGACGGCGCTGACAAATGAGCCGGTTTTGGCGGCAGAGTCATATGTACGTAAGACAGGTGACGAAACGGGATATACTATTCCGAAGGAGATAACCATCAAGAAGGGAGAAACTAAGACGATTACCCTTAATGTTCCTAAGTGCAGTACTGATGTTACAAACGTTGCCTGGGGGCATCAGACAAATGGCTGCTTTTCTTATATCGAATCCAAGCCGGGTTCCTACTGGGGAAAGAAAGCTTATATAACTATAAAGGGTACAGACCCCGGTACCGGATATATAAACTCGCAGGCCAGTGTTTTTAAGACCAAGGGAAACCCTGATTCCTATAAATACACTGCCCATGACAGATGTGTGGTCAAGGTGGTAGATGGCACGGAAAAGAAGGACACAAAGAAGCCCCTTCGCGGCATAAGCCTGAATAAGAGCAGTGCTGTTCTTGCCAAGGGAAACACTCTGAACCTTAAGGTGTCCTACGCACCCTCCGATACAACTGATTCAAAATCGGTATACTGGTCATCAAGTAACAGCTTTGTAGCTTCCGTAAAAAACGGAAAGGTAACGGCTGTTAAACCCGGAACTGCGGTGATAACAGCCAGAGTAGGGAATAAAACTGCAAAATGTACGATTACGGTAAATATACCCCTACAGTCCATTTCGCTGAGCAAGACAGCTTTGTCACTTAAAGCCGGTGAAAATGCCATGCTCTACTACACCAATAAACCGTCGGATACCACAGAGAAAGGAGGTGTGAGCTGGTCATCAAATAATACTGCCGTTGCAACAGTGAGCGGTGGCAGGGTTGTGGCCAAGAAGGCGGGAACAGCCACCATCACGGCAAGACTTGGGGAAAAGACAGCCACTTGTAAGGTGACCGTGGGGGCAGCATCCGGCAAAAATAACACGTCTTCATCTAAGACTACGTCCACAAAAGAAAGTTATAAAAATGTGAGTGAGGCCTACACCCTCACAAATCAGTTCCGTACTACAAAGAGCAACCAGTGGTATTGGAATGCGAATAACAGGACCAAGACCTATACATACGGCCTGAAAGCTCTCACAAGGGACGTTGCTCTGGAAAATATCGCTAAGCAAAGAGCGAAAGAGCAATGGACACAGTACTATGTAAAAGGGAAAAAAACCCACGACAGATTGAATGGAAGTTCATGTTGGACTGCATATACAAAAGGTTCCAATCCATGTGCAGAAAACCTTGCATGGGGACATAAGGATTGTCGCACGGTGATAGTTAATCCTAATAATGGATGGGCGGAGACCTTCAAGAAATATGCTGACCAGGGTCATAGACGTAACATGTTGAAGTCAGAGGCAAAACGCGTGGGAATTGCCTGCTACGAAAAAGACGGCAAGACATGCTGGGCTATGTGTCTGGGCTGGTAAGTATATATGTAACAATGCCGGATGAAGAGACCGCGGATTCCGGCAATACAGTAAGTGAAACAGGGGTGCATCCGCGCCGTGTCCGCAGATGTGCCCCTGTCTCGCAATACGAAATACGATAAAATTGCGTAAATACGAGGAGAATATGATTATGAAAAATAATAAAAATGAATTTGCCCATAACAACATTGAAAAAAAGAAGGAAATTATGGAAAGGAGTATGAACAATATGGATAAGAAGACTAAGAATATCATAAAGGCCGGCATGGCTGCCGCTGCCGTAATAACAACAGGGCTTATAATAGGCACAGCGCCTGCGTATGCAGAGGAGAATTGCGCCTGCGCTGCGGATTCTCATGCTGAAGCATGCAAATGCGGATGCGCCGATATGAGAGAAGAGGCAGAAAATGCCCAAAAAGAATATGATGCAGCGGGCGAAGCTTCGGCTAAGGCTGCGAATGAAAAGATGTCTGCCGGGACAGAGCTTCAAAATGCCAAGTCAGAATACTCCGACGCAAAGGCACAGCTTGAAAAGGAGATTGCCGACTATAAAAAGGCTGCGAAGGCTGATGAAGAAGAAGCTCTTAAAAAGGTAAATGAAGCATCCGCCGAACATAAGAGCCTGGAAGGCGAAGAGGCAAAAGCCGCTGCGGATGAAGATAAAAGCAAGGGAATCGCTGACACTGCCCGCAAAATAGAATCGGGAGAAGTGACTCTTGAGGAAACTCCTGAATATAAAGTCGTTCTTGACGATGAAGAAAAGCTTGAAGAGCTTAGCGCCGATAAGGAAGCCCTCGGCAAAAAGATTTCCGGGTCAGAGAAAAAGGCGGCAGATTATAGAGAAAAGGCTGACAGCCTGAGCAAGAGCGCCGCTGATAAGGAAAGCGCCGTGGCGCAAAGACAGGAGATAATCGATAAAAGCACGGCAGACAGGGAAACTGTCTTAATAGAGTACGATGACCTTAAAAAAGAGGTGGATTCTTTAAAGTCTGAAGAAAAGAAGCTGAAGGAGTCGGTGACGGAAGGCAGTCAGCGCAAAGAACAGTCGGCTGCAGAACGGGATGCTGCCGCTCAGGCATACGAAAAAGCTGCTTCAGACAGTAAAGTGAAAAAAGAGGCAATGGATAATGCCGGAAAAAGCCTGGACGAATACAATCAGAATGCTGAAAAGAAAAGAAATTCCGCCGATCTTTTCAGATGGCTTCTCACCCGTGATGACCTAAGCGCAAGTCTCAGAAAATCTGCCGAAGTGGCAGTAAGAGCACTTACAAACACACCGGATGCAAATGACAGATTCGGTGGCACGGTATCATATGATGAGATAATGAAGGCCACAAGCCTTGGTGATAAAGATGATGCCACTCACCTTGAAAATGTAAAATATGCCGTGGATTTCATAGAAGAAGGAAACGGCTGTAGAGATAAGGAAAATGCCGGTCTGGAGCCTTTGGTCATCACACCCAGACTAATGGCATTTGCAGAGCTCAATGCAAATTATATGAATAAAAACAGTGTCTTGATGCATACCGGCGCTTTCCCTGCTTCTGAAAATGCGGCTTCAGGTTTTGGCTTTTTTTACATGTGGTATGACATGGAAAAAGCTATACATGAAGAAAAGGGAGAAGCAGCGGTTTGGGATGAGGTCGGGCATTATAAAACGCTGGTGTCTCCACACATAAACCTAACCGGGTTTGGATATAACGGTTATTATGCGTCACATACATTTTACGTAGGCGCAGAAGAGGATGGTTATACCATAGAAGAATTCAGGGCGCTGATAAAAGAATACGAAGGCTTCCTTGAAAGTGAAAAGGAAAGGCTTCAAAAGACCTTTGCCGAGACTCAGAAAGAGTATGATATGGCGCAGGGCAGACTCGGCAATGCATTGTCTGAAAAGCAAAAGGCAGATGACAGGTTTAAAAATGCCGGGAACATTTTGTCAGTTCTGCTTTCAAAGCAGAAACAAAATGCCGACGCCCTCGTAAAAGGAGACCAGAGCCTTGAAAAATATGCGATAGTTCTCGATGAGACAGGCGAAAAACTGAAGAAAGTAATCGGGGAAAAGGAAGACATTGAAAAAGAACTTGGTATCATAAAAGCAGAGCTTGAAGAAGTGAAGGCTTCCTATGATGCAGAAATGAGAGCTCTCACCATTGATAAAGAAAAATATGAGAAGCTTTCTTCGGAGCATGCGTCAGCTCAAAATAAATTGAAGGAGGACCGTGAAGCGCTTTCATTGATACAGGATATTGATGCGGCGTTAAAAAATTACGAGCTGAAAAAAGAGGAACACAGACTTGCAAAGGAAAGCTTACAGAAGGCTGCTGGAAGACTGGAAGGCGCGCGCAGGGAATATGAGGATAAGAAAAAAGCGTCTGAAAAGGCCCGGAAGCTGTCATTTGAAGAAGCTAAATCATCGGATGACGAAGCATATGCCCCCTTTGCCGAAGCTATAGAAGCTGTAAGCTTAAGCGAAAGCAAGTATCTCGAGGCAGTAAAGAAGTTCGACGAGAGCGTGGAAACGCTCAAAAAAGCAGAGGAGGAGCTTGTCGCCAAAAAGGCGATCCTGGATAAGACCATATCTGCTGAAAAAGCACTTAAAAAGCTGTGTGAGGGGCATATAAAGACCGATGGCGGTTCTGCATCACCCACGAATTCATCCGGAGGCATCCGGAAGGTGCATTACAACGTGGGGCCGGTGAACGTGGAAAGAGTTAAAACACCGGGGATGACCCGTACACGAGCCGCCGGCACAGGAGACAAGGGGGCCCTGCCAGTGTGGATAGCAGCATCCGCTCTTTCCGTAGTCGCTATAGGGGTGACGGTATTTAGGAAGAAAAAGACCGGACGGCAGTAACCGTTTGAGAGAAAAAAATGGGCTTTCCGTAATGACTATTTATTTTTTGAATATCAAGGAGGATTATGCGTATGACTGAGAATAATATGAATACAATCGTTTCAGAAACTATAAAACCCTCCGGCACAGCAAGGCCCGGTCGCCTTAAAGTGCGCGACCTCTGCAAAGAAGGTCTTGACCTTGTGGAGGATGATTCAAAAAATGAGCTGATAAGCTATCTGAATTATGTGTGCGACAGCGCGGCACACAGACCTTTTATTCCGGCAAATCTTGTTATCAGGGCGGAGTGTGCCTCTGATGCCTTGTCATTTGCAAAATGGCTTATAAATACAGAAGGGAAAATAAAGGGACAAAAAATCACGGTGGCAGAAAGAGAGGAGGAGGATCTTTCACGTGCTTCATTTGTCCGTCAGAATATGGCTACCGAGGAAAGAATCTTACTGGTAAGTAAACTGCTTGAAAATAAGTGCAGTCAGTCAGATATAAGGAATAAAATAAAGAACCCGGCCGCATCTATGAGCCAGACATGGCTGGATATAGGGAAGGTAATCCTGAGGGGAGAAAAAACATCTGCCAGAATTATAGTATGCACTACTTACGACCGTGCCCAAAACCGTTTTGATGATTGTTCTGACGGAGAAATAAAAGAATTATTTAAAAAGATTTTTAATTATAACGTGGTTGTTAAGCCCAAGAGCCTGTCCGAAATAAATGAAGCATTTGCCGAAAAATTCAGAGGCAGGTATATCCTTACGTCCTCCTTTAAAGAGACCCTTGCAGAATATAATAAAAATAATTACGCCGAAAGCTCAATAAAAGGCTCAGATTATGTGGATTTTATATCCAATAAGATAATAAAAGGTAAATACGGAAATGCTTCGGAAATGTCCGTATTTACAGCTAAAGATGTTCCCTTTGTCAAGCGTTTTGTTCCTTCTGAGGAGTCAAAAGAAGAAGCAATGCTTGCAATAAATTCTCTTACAGGTTTGGGGAATGTAAAAAAACTCCTTAAGGAATTGGAGGGAGTTTGCAGATTGAATGCAGATGAAGTCAAGGAAATGTACCTCAATTTTGTGTTTGCCGGAAATCCCGGAACCGGTAAAACGAAGGTGGCTCACATGATGGCAGACCTGCTGAAATCACTGGGTGTAATCAGATACAATAAAGTGGTGGAGATTACACCGCTGCAGTTGATAGGTCATTATATAGGTGATGCTCAACTTTGTGTAAAAGACACCTTTGAGCAGGCAAAAGGGGGAGTTCTGTTTATTGATGAGGCTTACGGTCTTAACCCTAAAGGATCATCCAATAATCTGAAATCCTTCAAAGAGGATGCCTTGGCTATTTTGTTAAAGGCGATGGAAAATAACAGAAGAGATATTACTGTTATCTTTGCGGGATACGGTGATGAAATGAATCAGATGTTAGAGGCAAACCCCGGTCTGAAATCCAGGATTTACAGAACTGTGGAGTTTGAAGATTATTCCGAGCCGGAGCTTTTGGAAATTTTTAAGGCAGAATGCGAGAACGGGGGCTATACCTATGGTGACGAAACCCTGAAAAAAGCAGGTGAAAAGCTTCATATTCTGAAGTACGACAAATCCTTTGGAAATGCCAGAACGGTAAAAACGGTATTCCAGCAGGCATGCATGGCGCATTTGGAAGAAGATCCTTCAAGGAAGGAGCTTTATCTTAAGCCGGAGTATATCGTGATAGAAAACGCACTGCCGGATTACGACAGTACCCGTGTAGAATTGGATGCCCTTGTCGGTCTTGAGTCGGTTAAAAGAAATATAGATGAGATAGCTGCGCTGTGTCGCTATAATGCTTGTACCGGAAAGCAGGGGGTTCCGGCAGCTTGCAATATGCTTTTCAGGGGGAATCCCGGCACAGGTAAGACTACTGTTGCAAAGCTTTTCGGGAATATGCTCTTTTCGCTGGGGGCAGTAAAGGCACCGCGTTTTGTAAGTATTAATGCCTATGAGCTTAAGGAAGGCGTTGTAAAGGTGGAGGAGCGCCTCAAAGAATACTGCCGGAAGGCTATGGGAGGTGTGCTTTTTATAGATGAGGCCTATGCAATGGGCGATTTTTTCTCCAGCCAGACATCCGACGCTATAAGTGTACTGCTGGATATGATGGAAAATCACAGGGACGATTTGGTCATCATATTTGCGGGATACGCTGACAAGATGGAAAAATTTTTCGAAAAAAATCCGGGTCTCGGGTCAAGAGTGCCGCTGACTTTGGATTTCGAAGATTATACCCCCGAACAGCTTGAGGATATTTTTATTGCATTGTGTGAGAAAAACGGTTTTACCGTTACCAACGGGGCACTGGAGATGCTCAGGGACACCCTCGAGGATGTGATGCACTGTGATGATTTCGCCAACGCAAGGACAGTAAGAAATATCTTTGAAAGGGCGTATAAAAACCATGCTGTGAGGTTTGTGGAAAATGGCTGTGAAGAAAATGAGTTAAGTGAAAAGGATATGGATATGGAAGACTTGATAGACGAAAGTTATGTCCCCATGGGTTTTTGTTGATAGACGGTTAAAAAACATTTTATTCAGACACGAGGGAGGTACGCATATGGGATTTTTTACTGAATTGGAAAAAACGCAAAACATTACATTCACGGAAAATGGTGATATAGCGTACCGTCAGGTGCTTGCGGCCGGGGATGTAAAAAACAACCTGAGATTTTTCGGGCTGGGAGGGGCTATGCGCGGAAAAGATATCGCCGTGAAGGAGATGTTCGGGAAAGCCTTTCTTGAAAATGAAGAACTCGCCATAGAAAACCTCCTTTATCTGCGTGACTTACGTGGCGGCAAAGGTGAGAGAAAACTGTTCCGCGCCTGTCTTGAGCACCTTGCGGATGTGGCACCTGAGAAAACAGAGTCTTTACTTCCCCTTATCCTTGAGTACGGTCGTGGGGACGATCTGCTTGTGTTGGTTGAAAAACTGTCCACAAGACAGGTTGTCTGTAATTACATTTGCAAAAAAATAAAGGAAGACCTGGACAGGTTTGAGGCCGGAGAGACTGTGTCCCTTCTTGCCAAATGGATGCCCAAGCCAAATGCCACAGCAAAGCATAAAAGAGAGCTTGCGCGCATTATCGCAGCGGCAATGGGTATGAGCGAGGGGGAATACCGCCGGGTTATTTCAAAGCTTCGCAGCAGGCTGAATCTGGTGGAAACGGCTCTTACACAGAAAAAGCCCGTTGATTACGCAACCGTACCTTCCCAGGCTATGATGAAGCATACAGGCCAGGGGTCCATCTACGCAAAAAATAATTTAAATGCCTTCCCCAGAAATGATAAAGAAGCTTACCAGGCCTATGTTGAGAGCCTTGTGAAATGGGAAAGCAAGGTAAATGTCGCTACCTTAAACCCTGTACAGGTTTATAAAAGAGCCTTTGCAACCCCCGACCTTTCCCAGGCGCAGTGGAATGAGATAGAAAAAAGGGTACCGGCCACTGATAAGCGTATCATCATCGTGCGTGACGGCTCAGGAAGCATGATGGGGGATCCCCTTGCCATAGCCACTTCTCTTGCCATACTGGCAAGCGGGAGCCTCACCGGGGAGTTTAAGGATAAGTTTATCACATTTTCCCGGGAACCCAGGCTGGTGGAGCTGTCCGGCTGCGGAAGTCTGGCTG
>CAMOUW010000044.1 GCA_946626755.1 uncultured Clostridia bacterium | reverse complement strand
ATCTTGTCCCATGCCGAATACACAGTCATCCCTGCCCCACAGAGCAAAGACATTCTTGACGCGATCCCGGCATAATCCGATGCCAGCTCTTCGTTTCTCTCTCTCTCTTCTTTTTCTTTTTTCTTTTTTTCCATGTACCACATACAAACCGACAATGCTATGCCCACCGGAATAAAGATCCATGGTGATACCTCCTGGTCTGCGGACGAGAAGATAACACCTCTGCCGTTCACCTCTGTTGGTAGTGTAATCTCATCTTTTAGCGCCGCCTCCCTGTCCGCTTCTCCCAGTGCATTGTCTATATCAATCGCGCTTTTTTCCTCAGGTGAATACTCGGGAGGCAGAACACGTATCTTTACCACGGTTTCCGCAAGAGCCTCTCCCAAACTGAGCTGCACCGGTAACTCCACGTTCTTTTCTTCTCCTTCCTTCATCTGAGTATTAAAAACCTGTCCGTCAAAGGATACCGTTTCAAAGTCGGAAGATGACCACTGGGCCGTAACATTTATGTCCGTAAGGGAAGTATCCAGTTTCAGATCACCTGTCACATGATCCAGATCCTTGTTATTTCCCTTTATCAGCTCAGGAAGATTTTGCACCACCGACTCCAGTATCTTCCCTGCCTCCTCTTTACTGTAGCTTCTGGGATCCACTTTTAAATGCACCGGAAACGGCTCAGTGTCACCTTCTCTGGTAACACTGAGTTCTACCTCCTTCACCTCTCCGGCCGGGGGTCTTTTTACTGTTTTTACTCCGGTATCATTTATACTTCCTCTTATCCCCGTTATGATCGTCAGCACAAGAGAAAAAACCAGGACAAGTACTATCTTATGCTTTAAAGCCAACCTCATAATCCCTTCTCCTTATATTTTGATATCCGTGATCCTGCCCGCCCATATTACGGCCACCGCGTACATTAAGGCACAAAAGGACATACATATAACTCCCGGCAGATTGCCGTACATAGCACCGATAAATTCACCTGCGGAAAATCTGAGATACAGGATGATCAAAACCGGCATCGCAGACAGTATTCTCTGTTCAAACTTTTTGCCGCTGATAAGCGTCTTTATTTCCCGGTTTATCTCATGTTTTTCCTTCATCTGGTCTGCAGTTCTTCTGATGATCTCTACCAGATTTCCTCCCGTCTTTTTAGCACACTCAAAAACAGAAGCAAATTCCTTTATATCATCTATCCCAAGGCGCTCTCCTGCCTGCGCAAGCACGGTCTCCGGCTTCTCATTTCTTCCTGCTCTTACGGCAGCTTTTTGAAATTCCTTTGTCATAACACTTCTGCCGTGGAGATTTTCCATCTCCACCCCGGCCTGTGCCATTGCATTTTCCACAGAATAACCTGCCTGCAGGGCAAAGGACATAGCCACTACCCCGTCTATAAACTCTTCTTCGTTTTTAATCCGCTCCTTTTCTTCCAACTCGGCCAAAGCCTTTTTCACCATTATGACGATAAAGGGAACAACCGCGATCCCCGCCCACCACCTGCCATAAAAAGCAATGCCCATCGCAATTGCCGCCGCTACTCCTGCCACACAGATGCCTGCCTTTTTAAACTTTTTGGAGTCCGATACCCGCAGCTTCAAATTTGCCCTTGTTTTCAAGCTCTGCGTCTGTCCTCTCCAGGCTTCCGATAACAATTCCATTTTTTTCTCCTTTCTCTTTAAATCTAAACAGGGGCTCAAGTCTGACCCTGCCGTTTTCTACTCCCCTGACTTCGGAAATCTCCAATACTTTCCTGCTTTTATCCCTTATCCTTCCCAGGTGTACTACAATATCGAGCGCAGCTCCTATCTGATCCCTTACTGCCGTCACCGGCATGTCCATCCCCATCAGCACCATTGTTTCAAGACGCGTCATCATATCAGATGCACTGTTTGCATGTCCGGTTGAAAGACTCCCGTCATGTCCTGTGTTGTACGCCTGCAGCATGTCTATAGCCTCATCGGCTCTTACTTCACCCACTATGATCCGGTCCGGTCTCATTCTCAGGCTGGTTTTTATAAGATCTCTTATGCGTACTGCATTTTTATCCTCGGTATTGGCGCCTCTTGCCTCAAGTCTGATAAGGTTTTCCACATTATGAAGTTTAAGCTCGGCTGAATCCTCTATGGTGACCACACGTTCATCCACCGGTATAAATTCCGATAAAATATTCAGAAATGTGGTCTTTCCCGATCCCGTACCTCCGCTTATGAAAATGTTGTATCTGGCTCTGACCGCATCCTGCAAAAAATCTGCCGCTTCCCGGCTTATAGATCCCATGGACAAAAGATCATCTATAGTCAGAGGATTGTCGTAAAATTTCCTGATGGTTATAACCGGTCCGTTTATAGCCACCGGAGGCAATACAATATTTACACGTGATCCGTTTTCAAGCCTTGTATCAAGAATAGGGCTTCTTGTATTTACTATACGATTGGATCTGGATGCTATCCTTTCCGCCGTATCCTCCAGTCTTTTCCTGCTTTCAAACTTAAGATCGCTTTTTTCCATGCGCCCGCTTTTTTCGATAAATATATCTCCGGGTCCGTTTACCATTATTTCCGTGATACTGTCATCCGAAAGCATACACTCCAAAACATCAAGTCCTCTTATGGAATAAAACACATTATCTCTTAAGCTCTCCCTCTTCACCACCGATAACATTTTTTCCCTGCACACCGGATGCATCTCTTCGTTTATCAGGCCGATCAGTTCTTCGTCGCTTACATCATTAAATGTGTCCGTATCATTGGCCTCATCCAGCCTTTTATAAACACGTTCCCTTAACATGACGGTCAGCTGTGTCATATCTGTCATAAGCCGCCACCTTCACAAGCCAGCCATCTGCACCACTCCGGAAAATATTTCTCCATCCAGCCTTCCGTGTTGTATTTTTCCAAATGATCCTGTATCCGTATCTGTCTTAATATTTCAAAAAACTTGGATTTCCCGCTTTGAAGCATATATTTTTTCAGTTCGGACATACGTACATTTACATCCGGTGTATATGGAACATCTACCTCGTCACATATCTTGTACAGATCCCACGGCTCGCTTATGGCATAACCACTGTCTATCACTACCCTGTCATAGTCACATACAGACATAATCTCATTTACCATCATATTCAGTTCGGTCATACCGCACCCTGTCAGATCATCCGCACATGATGTGGGTGGAATATAATCAAATCCATTTCCCGCACATATAACCTCTTTTACATGGACACCACAGGTCTTCTCCTGACGATATGCATATATGGCATCCGACAGGGTAAATCCTTTTTCATGTGAGAATGTACTGCCGAGTCCTGAAAACTCATCTGTGTTTATATACAAAACCCTTCTGTCATAGGACAGATTCTTTGCCAGTGCAAGTGCATAGGCATTTTTTACCGACGTTTCACAAAATGAAAATACACCTGTGACTTTCGCTGTCCCGCACTTTACCTTTCTTCGGGCAATTTCCGGCACCGGATTACCCACAGCTTCCAGTATTGTCTGAACCGGACTGTACCTGCATACACCATCCTCTTCCTCCTCGGGTGTCAGGACAATTGTTTTACCCGAATAAACCCTTTTAATGTCATCACCATACATCTCCCTGCCGACTATAAGTGCATCAGGCTTGGTATTTTCCAGTAAATGTATGCACTTTTCCGTTTTGGAAAATGCTCTTACGTTACAGCTTACCCCCTTACGGTCGCTTATAGCTCCCGCCAGGCGCCTTACAAAAGTCTCGTCGGCATCTATGATGACAATATCCAACGATCTGCTCATAATCTGATCATAAAACCTCCTGTCATTCTGATGCTTTTAAAGAAAAGTATTCATTTTAAAAATACACAAAAACTAAAACTCTCAATTAAATTGATCGATCTGAAAAATTGATTTTTATCTCATAAATTAAATAATGAATGAAAAAATCCGGAAGATCTTGACCGGTTCTTGTGAAGAGAACCTGAATATCAAGATCCTTTCTCGATAAAAATGATAAATACTTTTGAACGACCCGAAAGGGTCAGACATTTTTCGAAAAATGTGAATGCATTGTATACCAGTATTTTTGTTCTGTCAACAGGCGAACACCTTAACATTCTTTTGCATTTTTGTATTTTTTTCTAACAAAAAAAAGTACATGAGTAAATACCGACACTTTAAGCCCACAAAAAAATGTTATCATATCAGAGAATATACTCATAAAAAGAAGGGTCCTGACATGAAGCTTATTTTCAGATATGTGGGAAAACATTTCGGACTGTTTATCACAGCCATCATTTTCCTTATCATAGAATCGGTTACTGAAATTTTCCAGCCAACCTACATGTCCATGATAGTGGATGAAGGTGTAACCCGGGCCGATTCATCAGCCATAGCCCACTACGGTATTATAATGCTTATAATAGCAGGGATAGACGCCGGCGCTGCCATAGTACGCAGTATTTTTTCGGCCCGTCTCGGTCAAATGGTTGCCAAAGATCTGAGACGTGATGTTTACAAAAAAACCCAGTCTCTTTCCCTGGAAAATATAGAGCGCATAAGCACTGCCTCTATAATCACCAGAATAACCAATGACGTAACCCAGGTGCAGGATTTTGTCCAGGGAGTGACCCGTATCATCTTCAGGGCTCCTATCATCACAGTCAGCGCCATAGTTATGATAATACTTCGTACCCCCTGGCTGGTCCCCACCATGATCATAGTCATCGCCATAAGCGCCTTTCTGATCTTTCTGAACCTGAAAATCGGTTACCCGAAATTTGCATTTTTGCAAAAAAGAACCGACCGGCTCAACCACGTTTCCAGAGAATACCTGACCTCCGTCAGGGTCGTGAAAGCATTTAACGCATCCGAAACAGAGCACGGCAGATTCAATGCCGCATCCGCTTCCCTGCGTGATGCAGGCATTTCTGCCATGCGCACCATGGCTCTCTTCGGACCTCTTATAAATCTTACGGTAAATTTAAGTATAGTAGTTTTATTGTGGCTGGCACATTCTCAGGATGCATCACAGATCGGACGTGTCATGGCATCCATAAATTATCTGACTCAGATCATGATGTCACTGAGCATGATATCCATGATATTTAACCGTGCCGTGAGAGCCTTTGCATCCTCCGAGCGTATAGGTGAGATCCTTACGGAGGAACCTGCACTTAAATCTCCGGATACTCCTCTGAAGCCCGATATAAAAGGGGAAGTTGTATTTAAAAATGTTTCTTTCTCATACCCCGGTGCCGAAATGAGGACACTTACGGACATTTCCTTCAGCGCTCTTCCCGGACAGACAATAGGTATCATCGGCCCCACCGGTTCTGGAAAAAGCACCCTTGTGAATCTGATCCCGAGATTTTACGATGCGGATTCCGGAGGCGTATTTATAGACGGTGTAAAGGTAACACAACTTGACGAGCACTCTTTAAGATCCGCAGTTTCCACGGCAGCCCAGAGAGCTGTACTTTTTACCGGTACCATCAGGGAAAACCTGATGTGGGGCAATCCTCTTGCCACTCCCGAAGAAATAGACTCAGCCCTAAGGATATCCTGTGCCGACGAAATCGTGGACCGGGTAGAAAACGGTCTGGATACTCTGCTCGGACAGGGGGGTGTAAACCTTTCCGGAGGACAGAAGCAGCGTGTATCACTGGCCAGGTCACTCCTTAAGGATCCAAAGATACTTATCCTGGATGACTGTACCAGCGCTTTGGATGCCACCACTGAAGCTAAAGTTTTAAGATCCCTCAGAGAATACTCAGGAGATATAACAGTGCTTCTAATAAGCCAGCGTATCTCCACAGTCAGAAAGGCCGACCGTATCCTTTGTATAGATGAAGGAAGAGTGCAGGGCTTTGACACCCACGATGAACTGATGAAAACTTGCGATTGTTACAAAGCGATATACAGATCCCAGATCGGAAACTAAATCAAAAAGAAAGGAGACGTTATGGCCAGACAGGAATACAGCACCCCTCCTCCCATGAAGGGCGGACACGGGCGGAATATCGGCAAAATACACGAAAAGCCAAAAAATACAGGTGCCACACTTAAGCGTCTGTTATCCGTACTTAAAGGCAATAAAAAAGGGCTTGCCCTGATCCTTCTTTTTGCGGTCCTTTCATCTGCCTCAGGTATATTTTCACCCCTGATAATCGGCTTTGTGATAAACTGCATCACCACGGGAAATGCCGTAATACTCTTTATCTCCCTGCTGGCAGGAATTTATGTAAGTACCTGGCTGGTAAATTTCCTGCAAAGCATACTTATGGCTGTTTTTTCCCAGAAGATCACATATCAGATACGTACAAGTCTTTTTGAGACCATGACCGGCCTGCCGCTTTCATTTTTTGACACAAAGCAGCACGGCGAACTAATGAGCCGGCTGACCAACGATGTGGACAACATAAGCTCCACCATAGCAGACTCCTTATCATCCCTGCTGTCCAGCATATTTACCATGGTGGGCATACTTATAGTCATGCTTCGCCTCAGCGTTCCTCTCACTCTTGTTGCACTGGCAGGTACGGCTGTTATAGTCATATTTACAAGAATAGTAACAAATGTTACAAGGCCTTTATTTGTAAAACAGCAAAAGGATCTCGGGGCTTTAAACGGACAGATTGAAGAAACTGTTTCCGCCATACATATCGTGAAATCTTTTAACCGACAGGATCAGGTGGTGTCCGACTTTGAAAAACTAAATGACACCCTTACACATACCGCACTAAAAGCCCAGGTAAAATCCGGTTTCATCATGCCGGTGACTATGGTTATAAACAACCTGACATTCGTTGTGATATCTATAATAAGCGCAGATCTGGCAGTAAAGGGACTTATCGCCATAGGTACCATCAGCAGCTTTCTGTTGTATATACGCCAGTTCTCCAGACCCTTTATAGAGATCGCAAACGTGTATAATAATTTTCTTACTGCTGTTGCCGGTGCAGAGCGCATTTTCGGAATAATCGATGAAACCCCGGAGCCGGCGGATAAAGAAGGGGCTTTGCGCATCACTGCTCCCCGTGGCGACATTTCCTTTAAGGACGTAGTGTTTGGTTATAACCCGCAAAAGCCTATTTTAAAAGGCATTTCCCTTGATGTCCCCGCAGGCACAAAGGTGGCGGTTGTAGGACCTACAGGAGCCGGCAAGACCACGCTTATAAATCTTCTTACAAGATTTTATGATGTGGACGGCGGTTCTATTACCTTAGACGGTCATGACCTGAGAGATTATAAGATGTCAGATCTGCGCCGGGCGTTTGGCGTAGTTTTGCAGGATACGGTATTGTTCGCAGAAAGCATTAAGTACAATATCTCCTACGGACACGAGGACAGATCCTTTGAGGAGATACGGGCTGCTGCCATGACTGCCGGCGCCGACTCATTTATAGAAAAGCTTCCCGAAGGGTATGATACCCTGCTTGAACGCGGCGGCGAAGAACTCAGTCACGGAGAACGTCAGCTCATCACTATAGCCAGGGCTGTGCTGGCAGACTCTCCCATTATGATACTGGATGAGGCTACCAGTTCTGTAGATACCCTTACGGAACAAAAGATTCAAAGTGCCATGCTTTCCGTAACCGAGGGACGGACTTCATTTATAATAGCCCACCGGCTCTCCACCATAAAAGACGCGGATATGATAGTTGTCATGGTGGACGGTATGATCGCGGAAACCGGAACCCACAGCGAGCTTCTGGCTTTGGACGGCCACTATGCAAAAATGTATCACGCCCAGACCGGCAGATGACAACTCCGCCTGCTATGCAGGCGGTTTTTTTGTGCCACAAAAAAAGAGTGACAAAAGCATGTTTAAAATACTTTCGTCACTCTCTTTATATCATCATAAGCAATCACAGGTGATAGCTTTCAGATCCTCCTGGATCAGCTGTTTACATTCTCAACTTCGCTCTTGATGATCTCGCCTGTTGCAAGATTGATCTCGTAGTTGTACTCTTTTCCGTCTTTTATAAACTCGATATCATACTTCTTTACAGCGTCCTCAAGATCCTTCTCGATCTTTGTAAACTGAACATCCTTCTCCTCAAAGCCTGCTGCCTTAAGAGCTGCTGCCTTGGCATCAGCCTCGGAAATCTCTGTTGCAGCTTTTGCAGCTGAAGAAGCTGCTTCGGAAACAGCTGTAGCTGCCTCGGATGCTGCTTCAGAAACCTCTGTAGCTACGCTTTCAACAGCCTCAGTAACCTTTTCTGTCTCAAGAACAGTTGTCTGTGCAGGTGCAGTAGTTGTCTGTGTTGTAGCCTGGCTTCCGCATCCTGCCGCGGTAAGTCCGATTCCGATAGCTGCTGCTGCAATGATGATCTTCTTCTTCATAGTTCGTTCTCCTTTTGATAGGTTGATTTGTTTTTTCACGGCAGAGGACTCACTCCGATCTGCCATGTACTAAATACCCTCAGAGTACAGGATCAGCCTTCGCCGCCGTCCTTTTTGCCAATACCTTTAAGCTTGCCGCCAAGAGCGCCAAGTCCTTCTTTGATCTTTCCTCCAACCTGACCTGCACGATCCTTGATATCTTCAAGTTCGATCTTGCCGTCACCGTCAGCATCGATCGCATTTTTCATAGCGTCGCCTGCCTTGCCAAGGCCGCCTTTAATGCCTTCGCCTACCTTGCCGAGACCTTCCTTAACGCCACTTCCTTCATTTTCGTTTGTATCTGACATAATGACCTCCTTTGGGGGACCCCCCTTGTACAAATGTGTAAAGAGTCCGCCGCATAAACGACTGTAAAAACAAGTCCTTATACGGCGTCCTCACAGTTAAAATCTTACCCCTTGATTATAATGTTAAATCAAAAAAATATCAATAAAAATATACCTTCGGTTTACACCATAAACTAAGCCGGTATAAAACCGTCAAATATAAAGAACTCAAAATCCTTTCCGGCCTCTTTAAGCTGCTTTTCACTTTTTATGGTCCATGCTGCATTGACTGATTTATACAGCTTTGTACATATCCTGAATGCCGGCCTGTTTGAATACAGATGATTATAAGAAATAAAATCGGGACGGGTAAAAAAATTGCACATCATGTTGGATAAAATAAACTGTATTATACGGTTGTGCCTGTCTCCGTCCTTTCTGTAGTCTGTAGACAACTGACCTCTCAACACTTCAGGGTGATGTCTTTTAAGCCATAAAAGCACCAGCGGCTGAAAAGATTCTATGCAATATCTACCCTGATATTTCCCGAGGTATTTCATGGTCTTTTCCACCGTTTGTATAAAGCGTCCTTCAGGCTTGACCTCTACCATAAGGGGAACCTGTCCTTTTACAATCTCAAGTACCTCTTTGAATTCAGGGATTTTCTCGTTTGTCCCTGCCAGACTCAGGCTTTTAAGTTCCCGAAGACTTTTATTTCTTACCTTTCCCCTTACACGGCACATCCTTTTAAGAGTATCATCATGAAATACCACAAGCTTCCCATCCCGGCTAAGCTGTACATCCAGCTCTATAGGGTATCCCTGCCTCACCGCCTCTTCAAATGCAGCCAAAGAGTTTTCCGGTACATCAGGCTCTTTAAACAATCCCCTGTGGGCTATATATTTTTGTTTAAACAAAGACCGCAGCTGCTTCTTTCTTTTATTGTACGGTCTTATTGACAACAGACCTAAAAGCACTGCCCCGCCGGCCACAGCCAATATTTTCCTCATGATATTTGTCTCTCCTTATTACCAAGCCTTTGAAAGCCTTTGAAACCCTTTGAAACCCTTTAAGACTCACTATGCCAAACGCCGCTATTTTTTATTTTAGTCCTGCAAGATTTCTTCCATGCCTATTTTCATAGGCTTCAGACCAAGCGATTCATAAAACTTAACCGCACCGGGATTGCAGCAATATACATTCAGGGTGATATTATAAAAACCCTGCTCTTTTGCATACTCTTTCACATGTCTGTATAGCGCATGTCCCACGCCCCGTCCTCTGCACTCTTCATCCACACAGATGTCGTCTATGTAAAGAGTCCTGACATCCGTAAGCACTGCATCATCCAAAACCTGTCTGTGAGCACAAAATGCATGTCCTGTCACAAAACCTGATACATCCTCACTTACAAAAACGTCCACATCTTCCATCCCGAGTATTTCTTCCAGATCTTCTTCACTGTATTTTGTGGCCGGTCCCTTAAAAAGATCAGGGCGGGCATTGTGATGTACCATATCCACCTGTACAAGCAGCTCCAGGATCCTGGGGATATCCTTTGGGGTCGCACGTCTTACATTTATTTTTTCCATAAACTGTCTCCCTGCAAAATAAAAAACAGATGATCCGATAAATATATATTTATTTAAAGAATATACCAAAACCAATATGCTTTTAACAAGCATTTAAATATTTTTATTTTTTATGTTTCGTTTTAGGTTCGCATTTTATTATCCTTATACAGGCAACAGCAAACAATTCAAAAAAGGAGCAAATATGAAAAAAAAATATAAAGACATTGCAAAAATACTTATCCTGCCTGTGTTTTCAGGGATAGCCCTGGCAGGATGTGCCGGATTTGGAGCCTTCGGTGGAAATGCCGACAATACTGAGAGCATTTCTCCTGAAGCCTCTCAGGTTGCATACACTCAAACAGAAAATATTTCGGATTCTTCTTCAGAAACAAATGCTTCCTACAATGGAGAAATCCCTGAAGGTTTTTCCGAAAGAGACTTTCAAACTGATCACAGCGATGCAGTAAAGGTAACTCTTTCCGACAACTCTTCTTCGGCAGAGGGCGATGGCGTCATTATAGACGGCAATAATATTACATTTACATCGGCAGGTACTTATCTGCTTTCAGGAAGCCTGAGTGACGGTCAGATAATTGTAGATCTGCCGGGTGAAGAGGACAAAATTCAGCTTGTTCTTGACGGGGTAAATGTGAGCAAAAACGGCAGCGCAGGCATTTACGTCAAAAATGCCGATAAAGTTTTTGTAACTACCGTTTCCGGCTCGAAAAATACTGTAACTTCAACCGGAGAATTTGTGCAGAGTGACGAAAACAATGTAGACGGAGCTGTATTTTCAAAAGACGATATATGCTTTAACGGCGACGGAACGCTTACCGTAAGCACACAAACCGGACACGGTATCGTATCGAAAAACGACCTTAAAATCACAAGCGGCACATACTCTGTAGATTCATCAGGCAATGGACTTCAAGGCAAAGATTTCGTGGGTATTGCGGGGGGCAATATTTCACTTAGCGCCGGGTCTGATGGTATAGAAAGTGTACATCTGGCAGTTTACGGGGGCGATATTGATATAAGTGCAGATGATGACGGTATAAATATTAAAGAAAACGATGAGGATACCTCCCCTACGATTATACTAAGCGGAGGTAACATAGATATAGATTCTGCCGATGACAGTATACAGACAACAGGCGATCTGACTCTGGACGGTTCTACTTTAAGCCTTGTGGCAGGCGGAGGAAGCGAAAATGCATCCCAGCATTACGGCGACACAGCCTTTGGCAATATGGGCGGCTGGAAAGGAATGGGTCAGGGCGGTCCTGCTTTCGGGGGTGAGCAGGATAGCAGCGGCGAGATAAATTATGATACGGACGATGATGATACTATTGGTGACGGAAGCAGCAACAAAGGCATAAAAGCATCAAATATCACACTTAAAAAGGGAAGTGTTGAAATAGATGCCCAGGACGATGCCGTAAATGCCGATCATACTGTAAGCGCCGAGGGCGGAACCTATACACTTACAGCGGGGGACGACGGTATACATGCCGATGAATCTATAACTTTAAACGGCGGAGCATTTACTATAAAGGCCTGGGAAGGGCTGGAAGCAACTGTTATAACTATAAACGACGGTGACATAAATATATCCGCTTCAGATGACGGCATAAATGCCACACCTAAGGTCAGCAATATGGACTGCGGACTGGAAATAGGCGGTGGGACCATTACTGTGGATATGCCCCAGGGTGATACTGACGCACTGGACAGCAACGGATTCCTTATGATAAACGGCGGCACTATAGATCTAAATGCCCAGTCGCCCTTTGACTACGACGGTGAAGGTGCCTTGAACAGCGGTACAGTTTACGTCAACGGTTCCCAGGTTACCGAGTTGTACAACCAGATGATGGGCGGAGGTCCGATGGGTGGACAGGGAAGAGGAATGTTTTGATTTGTATTCCTTGATCTTATCCCCCTACGGGGCTTCACGTACCTTTAAGAGCATGCAATAATAACATTGTCCACTTGATGGGAAGCGTTTCAGCTCCGCCAATGTCTCAACATGTGGATCGTTCTCCTTTTCGTGTTGTTAGGGATAAATTAAAAACCAAGGTTCATTTCATTTTCTGATTTTAGTAATAACCAACCTCCCCAACCGCCGGGTTCTGATATTGATATATCAGCGGCGGTTTTTTTATTTTTTATATTATCAGAACAAATCAAAAAACCGCTGTATATATGTTTCCCTGCACCTTACACTTTGGTGGTCAGGATACATACAACAGCGGTTTGTTTTGTATAGACAAATTAATTATTCATATTATATCAAACTATAGTAATGTTTCATGCAGATTTCAATACCTGCAAATACTTTTAAGATAATCCACAGTATCGTCAAATACCCCTTGTGAGGCCTCAGGTATACTGGGTTTTTTAATGATACGCATAAGCGCTTGTATTACCGGCTCAGACGGTGGAGTATCGAGACTTACCAGCTTTTTTATAAGCTCTTTTTTTGACTCTTCGTCACTGTTATCTCTGTCCAGCACACCTATCATATCTTCTTCTGTCATGGCATATCCTCCTTGTAATTATTTGAAACATATTATATATAAACAAATTTTATAGAGGAACCCTGCAAGGGGGATATCTGTTTTGGATCGCAATATCATTTCACAGTCTCAAGTATGTTATCCAGATCGGACATTTTTACATTTGTATACAACCTGCCGTTTACGGAAATAACCGGCGGTGTTTTGCACAGCCAAAGACACCCTGACTCCACAACCTTTATTTTCCCATCTCCGGTTGTTAAATCATCTCTTTCTATCTTAAGACGCTCCTTCAGCGTTTTTATTAGATCTTCTGCACCATTTCTTTTGCAGCATCCCGCCATACAGACCTCAATAACATGATCACAGCCCTTCATTCCCTTTATCATAAACATGGGCGTATTGCCGTAAAGAAGTTTTTCCTTGTCATCCCAGAGGTTGTGCGTAATATCCCTGTCTATGACTATTTCATCAAAGCCAACGGCTTTCATAATCCCAAAGTCAAAATCAGGTCTCCTTATGCCTGCCAGGGGATGCTTTTCCACATCAGCATGAATCTCTTCAAACTTTTCCTCGTCGTATGATGTATTGCCGTTAAAATCTGAGCCGTATTTTTCTATACATTCTTTATATCGTCTTTTTGAATCCTCTCTCATTTCCGACTCACTCCATGACAAATGCCAGTTTGCATCAAAAATAAGAAGGACACCACCCGGTTTAAGCACTCTTCTCCACTCTGCATATACACGCTTATGATCCCTTATTGCATGCGTTACATTCCTGCTTACTACCAGATCAAAAGTGTCGTCTTCAAAGTCCAGGTAATGGGCGTCCATCTCCAGTACCTGCACGTCTACCCCGTTGTTTTTACAGTTTTCCCGTGCTGTCTCTACCATTTTTTCGGCTCCGTCTATAGCAGTTACTTTATAGCCCGCTTTGCTCAATATTATCGAAAAAAATCCCGGTCCGCACCCTGTGTCAAGACACTTCATCCCCGGCTTAAAATCCACATGTGATTTGATAAACTCTGTCCATCCTTCAACTCTGAAGCTTGACAGCTCGTCCTGTATAATATCATCATAGTTTTTTGCACTTTCGGACCAGTGTGCATTAATCTGCGCCTGTGATTTCATAATACTTATACCCCTTTTTTATAGTAATCAGATTTCAAATATAAACAAAGTTCTATACTGACGATAATTATAGCTTTATATACCATTTATATAACCCCCTGCAGGGGATGTGAGGAGATTTTTATTTTGATATTATCTTAAGTGACACTATAAATCTTCGATATACAACTTTTTTAAATCTCAAACATCGTACAAAAAGTTGGCAATCTGCTGAAGATTTCCGGTTGATCGTTAAAAGACAGGAGGACAGAAATGAAGCTTAAAAAAAGATTTGGAATTATTTTTACATCCGTAGCAGCCAGCGTACTTCTTGCTGCCTGCGGCGGCAGTAGCGGCGGTACAGAAAGTACAACAGCTGCATCAGACACAGATTCACAGAATATCTCTGTTCAGACAGAAAACACTTCGGGTTCGGGAAAAACCATAACCATAGCATCTGCAGAGGATATCCATGTAATGAACCCTCATCTCACAAGCCCTGCTATATATGCTCAAAACTATATTTTTGAGGGGCTTGTAAAATTTGCAGATGGTGATGTGCAGCCTGCCCTTGCAGAAAGCTGGGACATTTCGGATGACGGACTTACTTACACCTTTCATTTAAGAAAAGGCGTTAAGTTCTCTGACGGAAGCGAGTTCAACGCACAAAATGCGGTAAAAAATTTTGATGCCATATTGTATGAAGGAAACACCTGGGGATGGCTGGGTGTTGCCGGCTTTATGGACTCATACCGTGCCGTGGACAATGACACATTCGAAATAAAGCTTACCGAACCCTACTGGCCTGCACTTATGGATCTTTGTGCCGTCCGTCCCTTTAGGATGCTGGGTGACGCCGGATTTAATGCTGACGGCTCCACAAAGGACGGCATAAAAGAAGTTGTAGGTACCGGTCCATGGGTATTGAAAGAATATGTAGA
>CAMOUW010000043.1 GCA_946626755.1 uncultured Clostridia bacterium | reverse complement strand
TTGTAAATGAATCTCCTGCCAGTGCAAGATGAGCATCTACCGGATCCTGTATAGACTCTCCCGAAACACAGTCCAGATTTGCGAGCTTTTCTTTAAGAGCATCCTCATCATAAGACTTGCTTATATCCACATCATATACATTTTTCCCACCGCCGTGAGCAAACCACAGATAAGGCGACTGACTGTCCTTCAGCGCCTGTACATCTGCCGTATATGAGCTTTTGTAGGAAATGTCGTCAAGCTCTATCCTTTCAGTATTTCCTTCTCTTGTCTTTATGGAAATAGCTTTGTCCGTACTTTCAAGCATAGCTTTGACTTCATCTACGGTCTTTCCGCCCACATACATATCTCCGAAATATGTGTCATTCCAGAATTTGTCTTTATTTTGTGCTCCCACACCAAATATAACTGCTGCCGCCGCACCTGCGGCGATAGCGGGAATGAGCCAGAATAAAAACTTCTTACTTCGCTTTTTGGGCGGAGTTTTTTCTATATTGTCTTTTTTGAAGAATGAGCTGTTTTCTGACGCCTCTTTGCCATCCGTCTCTGCTCCGGATGCAGCTGCCGGTTTTTCCTGCACCGCATCTAAAGAAGGTTCCTCCGGCTGCTCCGTATCACTCACATGTGCATCAGCAACTTCTCCTGCCTCTTGTGCAGCAGTGGATACGCCCTCTTCAGCTTCCACGGCAGCTTCGCTGTCAGCCACATGAACACCGTCATATCCCTCGTCCTCATCCGCCACCTTATAGTCTTCCTCTGAAGAAAAACTGTCGTCCTCTTTAGCTTCTGAAACTGTCTCTTCTTTCGCAGTCTCTTCAACCATGTCTCCATCGGTTTCTTCTGCCGTCACGTCCTCTTCTTTCGCCGGCACTTCTGATGACGCCCTGTCTTCGTCTGCTGCAGAGAGGTTATCTTTAGTTTCTTCCGGCGAAACACCGTCCTGTACTGCCTCTGCCCGGGCTCCTTCAGCAGCAGGATCCTGCACACTGTCCCCGGCTGCATCTTCCACAGCCTGTGATACTTCTTCTTTAATCCCCTCAGGCTTTATGACACCGGACTCTCCATCCGGACTGTTTAATCCCTTGTTTTCTGTGTTATTTGTATTGTCTCCCATTTCTGAATAACCCCCCAAGGTGTTGCTGATTTTTTTCGTTATTGTATTCGATTATACATTTTCATAAAAAAAAAGTACATACATAAAATAATGAAAATTATATGTAAATATATTTTTGCATAATTGCCTAGGCTATTATATAATAATATCCGTTTCAATCGATAAACAATCTATTAAAAAAGTGTAAAACTTGAGGTAAAAAATTTGAAGGATAAAAGAGACAATTATGATGTTCCTGACATTTTTTCAAGATCCGCCATGATTTTGGGAGAAGATGCATTAAAGATACTGCACGAATGCCGGGTGGCTGTCTTCGGTGTGGGCGGCGTCGGGGGGCACGCGGCAGAAAGCCTTATACGTTCCGGCATAGGTACATTGGACATTATTGACAAAGATACGGTTTCAAAAACAAACTTGAACCGTCAGATCATCGCTCTGCAAAGTACTATCGGTCTGGATAAAACCGACGTTTTAAAGCAGCGCCTTCTGGATATCAATCCCCGGGCCTGCATAAATGACAAAAAAATATTTTTTCTTCCGGAGACTGCCTGTGAATTCGATTTTTCCGAATATGATTATGTGGTGGATGCCATAGATACAGTTACCGGTAAGCTGCAGATTATAGAATCCGCCTACAAATGCGGCACCTCCGTCATTTCATGTATGGGTATGGGAAATAAGCTTGATCCGTCTCTTATCAAGATAGATAAATTGGAAAATACAAGCATATGCCCTTTAGCCAGGGTTATACGAAAAGAAGTAAAGGCCAGAGGAATTACGGGAGTACTGGCCGCCTATTCCACCGAAACACCTCTTAAACCTAAGTTTCTCGCAGAGGATGCCGGCTCCGCCACTCCCGGTTCTACTCCTTTCGTTCCTGCGGTAGCCGGACTTATGATAGGCGCCCGGGTGATAAAGGATCTTATTTCTTCCCAATTAGCAGATTTACTAAAAAAAGAATAAAAAGCCGTAAAATCTGACTAAAACGTCTTTTTTTTACTATAAATTAATAGTATAATCACTTGAAAAGCATATTTATATGACTATTTAACAGGAGAACCTTTTATCATGAACAAAGCAAAAAAGAAAAGAAGTAAAGTATTGAACGCAATACTTATCGGACTCATTGTTTTGCTGGGAGTTATGACTGTGATCCTTTTGGTCAACGGTGCAGGAAAAGGACTTATCCCCATGAACTACACCGGTATTATCGCCATAGTCTCAGCTGCCATTATTGTGCTGTCCATCATAGCTCTAAGAAGGAAGTGGTCTAACATCGTCATGATCATCATTTCCGCTGTCGCCTCAGCTATCGCCATACTCGGCACGGGCGTCACGGGAGCTGTAACCCATTCTGTTGAAGAGATCACCAAGCCCGAACGTTCTATAAATGTTTCGGAGATGAAAGTGGCAGTTCTGAAGGACAGCCCTCTTCAGACTGTAAGTGATCTTAAAGACAAGAGTCTGGGTTATTATTCAAATATCAGTACGGATGAGCTGGCAAAGATCAAGACTTATGTAGATGAAAAAGTGGAAGGCGTTGTATACAGCGGCGAAAACGATATTGCCCTTATGGCTGATGTCCTTCGCGATAAAGAGCTGGATGCTATTGTTATTAATGAATCATATTTCGGCATCCTTGAAGAGATCGAAGGCTATGAGACCTTCGAAGAAGAGGTTCGTTATATTGATTCCTTTAATATAGAAACAGATGTAGCTCTAAAACCCCAGTCCAATCCCGATGCTTTCCTTTTGTATATAAGCGGTATCGACACCTTCGGTAATATCGAAAACACAAGCCGTAGTGACGTAAATATCCTGGCGGCGGTAAATACAAAAACAAAGCACATTCAGCTTATAAATACTCCTAGAGATACTTATGTTTATCTGCCCAACAGCGGTGATATGAAGGATAAACTCACTCATGCGGGTATTTATGGCGTGGACAACTCCATAGCTACTCTTTCAAAGCTTTACGGAAAGGAAATAAACCACTATCTCAGAATGAATTTCTCAGGCTTTGAGGAGATCATTGATGCTATCGGAGGAATAGATGTATACTCTGACACTGACTTTACCGTTACAGGCGGCGGCTATACCTTCCATGAGGGAATGAACCATATGAGCGGTATAGAGGCCCTTGCTTTCGCAAGAGAACGTAAGGCTTTTGCAGAGGGTGATCACATGAGAGGAAAGCATCAGATGGATGTTATTACAGCAACATTGTCCAAGCTTACATCCTCAAGAGAGTTTTTAACCAACTATGGCACCATCCTTTCAAGCATGTCCGGTTCATTCCAGACATCTATGCCTCAGGAGACTGTATACAAGCTTATCGGCGACCAGTTGTCTTCTTCAACGGGATGGAAGGTGGATAATTACGCCATATCCGGAAGCGGCACATTTGCCAATACCTTCTCTATGCCCGGAACCAGCCTTTATGTCATGGTTCCCAATGATTCGGACATAGAGACTGCTAAGCAGAAAATAGATGCCGTTTTAAATGAGTAAAGAGCACAATAACGGATTTAACAAAAAAAACACTTTACAAACTGCACAGTTATTAGTAAAATGTGTGTTTGTAAACAAAAAAACACCGCTCAATCGGAGGGCGACAAAAAATGGATTTTGAAGTCAAACGACGAAAGGGCACATTCAAAGTACCGCGGATCATTCTGATCATAAGTACTATTGTGATGGCTGTTCTGGCTGTAGTAGTATTTGCGATGCTTTCGAATAAAGGTCTTTTGTCAGGAAAATACTGGGGACTTTATGCGGGTGTTACGGCTGCCGTAACAGCGCTTGGATTTATAGCTTTAATAAGGAAATGGTCCACTGTGGTGATGATCATAATCACAGCACTGATTTCCGCATTTATGGTCTACACAATGAATTTTTCGGGAAGTCTTTTCAATTCAATCAAAAAGATAACCGGAAAAACATCTGTATCCACTATGCAGGTAGCCGTTCTTAAGAGTAGTAACATAGAGTCTATTACCGAACTTTCAGGTGAGCGCATCGCTTATATGGCCGGCGCCGACAAAAATGAGATCAACAAAGTTCAGACTGATATAGATTCCAAGGTTATGGGAGTTCATTATGACAGCGTATCCAGTGTAACTGCTCTGGCAGATGCACTTTATAACCGTGAAGATACAGCCATTATTCTGAACCATTCATATTCGGATATGCTTACGGACATGGATGAATATAAGAATTTCAAGAATGATATACGTATCATTTACTCTATAGACGTGGAGCACGATCTGGCAAATACAGGTTCTTCACCTCAGTCAAATGTAGACGTCTTTACCCTGTATATCAGTGGTATCGATACATTTGGCAGCAGCATGAAGACCAGCCGAAGCGACACCAACGTCCTGGCCTTTGTAAATATGAAGACCAAGCATATATTGCTGGTAAATACTCCCAGAGACTATTATGTTCCTTTGCCAAACAGTGACGGTGAGCCGGATAAGCTTACCCATGCGGCACTTTACGGAGTAGACAACTCTATGGGTACTCTGTCTATGATCTATGATACGGATATAAACTACTTCCTGCGTATGAATTTCTCAGGATTTGAACGTATCGTAGATACTATCGGAGGCATAGATGTAGATTCGGATTATGAATTCACTTCTACTCTGAATGAAAAATATCATTACAATGAAGGTATGAATCACTTAAACGGTGAGGCAGCACTCTTCTTTGCAAGAGAGCGTCATGCTTTCCTTGAGGGTGATAACCAGCGCGGTAAGGATCATATGGCTATTATCACAGCTGTTGTGAAGAAACTTACCAGTTCACCGGAGCTTCTGACCAACTACCAGAATATCTTCGGTTCTCTCTCAGATGCCTTCCAGACATCTATGCCTGAGAGCCTGATCTATAAGCTGGTAAACATGCAGATAGATGATCCTTCGGAATGGAAAATAGAATCCTTCTCTGTTGAAGGTGAAGGCGAGATGAATACTACATTCTCCGCTCCAAACAGCTACCTCTACGTAACCATCCCTGATGAGGACAGCGTGGAAGAAGCCAAAGAAAAGATTCAGGCCATCCTTCATGAAGGTTGATCCGGAAACATAAAAAACCCGGCAGTACAAAATGTACCGCCGGGTTTTTTTATGTTTTGTTTTTTATCAGTAAGCTCTTCCCCAGTAAACCAGCTTTCTGGCCGGCTTGCCACAGCATACACAAACATCACTGATCTGCTCCTGCTCAAATGGCATACATCTTGATGTAGCTCCTGTATCCTCTTTTATCTTGTCCTCACATGCCATATCTTCACACCACATAGCCTTTATAAACCCGGGCTTGTTTTCTATGGTATCTCTGAACTCATCATAGTTTTTAGCCGTATATGTATGGGCATCTCTATGGGCTTTGGCCTTTTCGAACATTTCCTTCTGCATGGTTTCCAGCATTTCGGATGTTTTATCAGCCACATTATCCAGAGCGACTGTTGTTTTTTCTCTCGTATCTCTTCTTACGAATACGCACTCATTATTTTCAATATCTCTGGGTCCGATCTCGATCCTCAAAGGAATACCGCGCATCTCAGCTTCGGCAAATTTCCATCCCGGACTCTTATCAGAATCATCCACCTTTACACTGAAGCCTCTTTCCTTTAATTCATCTGCAATAGCAAAGCACTTGTCAAGAACTCCTTCTTTTTGCATCTGTACAGGCACTATACATATCTGAACAGGTGCAATACGTGGAGGCAGCACAAGACCTTCATTGTCTCCGTGCACCATGATCACGGCACCTATAAGACGCGTGGTGGTCCCCCAGGATGTCTGGTGGGCGTATTTCAGGCTGTTGTCCTTGTCGGTATACTTTATGTCAAATGCTTTGGCAAATCCGTCTCCGAAATTGTGGCTTGTTCCGCTCTGAAGCGCTTTACCGTCGTGCATCAGGGATTCTATGGTGTAGGTCGCCTTTGCTCCGGCAAACTTTTCTTTCTCGGTTTTCTGCCCTTTTATGACAGGTATAGCAAGTACTTCTTCTGCAAATGTTGCATATAACTCAAGCATCTGCTCAGTTCTTTCCTGGGCTTCTTCTCCCGTGGCGTGGACAGTATGACCTTCCTGCCAGAGGAATTCTCTGGAGCGCAGGAAGGGTCTTGTTTCTTTTTCCCAACGTACAACTGAACACCACTGATTGTATATTTTAGGCAGATCCCTGTATGACTGGACTTCATTTTTATAGAAATCGCAGAACAGTGTTTCCGAGGTAGGTCTGACACAAAGATTTTCTGTTAAAGGCTCAAGACCTCCTTTTGTGACCCAGGCCACCTCAGGTGCAAATCCTTCCACATGATCTTTTTCCTGCTCCAGTAGTCCTTCGGGAATAAGCATAGGCATGTAGACGTTTTCCACACCCGTTTCTTTAAATCTTTTATCCATTTGCTTCTGGATATTTTCCCAAATGGCATATCCTGCCGGTTTGAAAATCATGAAGCCTTTGACCGAAGAATATGCCATAAGCTCAGCTTTTTTTACCACATCGGTGTACCACTGGGCAAAATCTTCTTCCATTGATGTAATGGATTCTACCATTTTTTTGTCTGCCATTTTTTCATACTCCTTTAAAAATGTTTTGTTTCTCTGTCGGGTTTATTACTTTTGTTTTTAAACGTCCATGGACTCTTGTATGGCCTTTCCGATATCGTCGGTTGTCTTTCTCTGTCCATTGTTTCCGTTAGCCTTAAGGCGTCGTTTATTTTCCCTGTCTTTTGCCACCATTATATCTTCTATAAAGGGATATTTATATATTTCCGAAAGATTGGTGAAGGCTCTGGGTATGGTGATTCGACCCACCTTCAGGGGTTTCAGTCTCTTGCCGTTTCTGATCTCTACTTTTTCAATGACTCCGCGGATCTTGAAATACCCCTTTGTTTCCTCCGACTTGTTACTAAGTTCCAGAACAGTATATTCTTCACACTTGGTGATCATTTCATTTTCAGAAAGCTTTTCTCTGAGCACATCTTTATGCCACATGAAGGTTCTGTCTCTGAAGACCAGATAGTCGTTTTTTAATTTTTTGAAGCTTATATGGGCTATCCAGAAAGAAATGGGAATACCTGCAAATGAAGCTGTAGCCCATGCACTTACTATCCATCCCGTTATTGCATTTCCGGCTCCCGGTATTACGATACCTCCAGCCCGGAAAAGAATGATACCCAGGATATAATATGCTATACCGGGTATACATGCCCATCTCACCATTCTGTAAGGAGCTCCGTACTCCCTGTTATATACTTCTTTATCCGGTACCCCTCGGATCTCTCCGGATGTACGTCCTCTTTTGAGGCTTCTGTTTTCCATTGCATTCTCCTGTCAGGCAAAGAGTCCCTCAAACTCTTCCCGTGTCAGCTTTTCACGCTCTAAAAGCAACTGTGAGGATCTGTCCAGAACATCCTTGTAATGAACGATTATCTCCTTTGCTTTAGCGTAGCTGTCTTCTACTATCCTCTTTACTTCTTCATCGATCTGGGTAGCTACAGTCTCACTGTAGGGTCTGCTGTGACCAAGCTCGCGTCCTATGAATACCTCTTCGGATCCGGACTCATAATTGATAGGCCCCAGTTTGGATGAAAAGCCATATTTTGTAACCATATCTTTAGCTATGGCAGTAGCCTGCTTTATATCCTGTGATGCACCTGTGGTCACATCATCAAATATAAGCTCTTCTGCTATACGTCCTCCCATAGCCACCATTATATTCTGAAGCATTTTTCCTCTTGTGTTAAATATCTCATCCTTTTCGGGAAGGGGCATGGTATATCCTGCCGCCCCCATACCTGTAGGTATGATAGATATTGTGTGTACCGGTCCTACATCGGGCAGTACATGGAAAAGAATGGCATGACCCGACTCATGATATGCAGTTATGCGCTTCTCTTTATCGGAAATAACCTTACTCTTCTTCTCCACTCCGATACCCTGTTTTATAAAGGCATCCTGTACGTCTTTGTTGGTGATAAACTGCTGCTTCTTTGTAGCTGCATTTATCGCTGCTTCATTTAACACATTTTCCAGATCCGCTCCCGTAAATCCTGCAGATGTCCTGGCGATCGCTTCGAGATCCACATCGTCAGCCATAGGCTTTTTGGATGCATGTACCTTTAATATCTCAAGACGCCCTTTTACATCCGGTCTGCCCACCGCTATCTTACGGTCGAAACGTCCCGGGCGAAGTATAGCTGGATCGAGTATATCCAGCCGGTTCGTAGCCGCCATGACGATGATTCCCGAATTGGTTCCGAAACCGTCCATCTCCACCAACATCTGGTTTAATGTCTGCTCTCTCTCGTCATGTCCGCCGCCAAGACCGGAACCTCTCTGTCTTGCTACCGCGTCAATCTCGTCTATGAATATGATACAAGGCGCATTCTTTTTCGCCTCTGCAAACATATCTCTTACTCTGGACGCACCTACACCTACAAACATCTCCACAAAATCCGAACCGGAAATGCTGTAGAAGGGCACCCCGGCTTCACCGGCAACTGCCTTGGCAAGTAGCGTTTTACCTGTTCCCGGAGGGCCGGTAAGGATAACACCTTTTGGAATCCGCGCTCCCAGGGATGTGTATTTGGCAGGATCCTTGAGAAAGTCTACTATCTCAACAAGCTCTTCTTTTTCCTCATCCAGTCCTGCCACATCTTTAAACAAAACTTTTTTATCAGGTGAATTGCTTATCATCCTGGCTCTGCTACGGCCAAAGGATGACATCCTGCCTCCGCCCCCCTGTTTGTTGAGGAAATAAAACAGCACGATCAGTGCCGCCACCATAAGCACCAGAGGTATCAGGGTCGTCAGCCATGTGTTCCCTCTGGAAATATCATTTAATGTATATTTTATATTTTTTTCTCTGAGGTAAGACTGAATATCATTTACATCTGAAACGTACAGTTCTTTAGACTGCCCGCCTTCTGTAAATATGATCTTCAGTGTACCTGTGGGTACTTCCTCATTTTGTGCGATCTCTACTTCTTTAACGCGGCTCTCCTTAACATCTTCGCGAAACTGCGTATCTGTATAGCTGCGGGCATGACTGTTGTTGTTGTTTATAACCATAAACCCGATAAAAAATGCTATAAGGATCGCGCTGTATACAATTATCGAACCCATTCCGCGGTTCTTTTTATCCATTGTCTACCTCCAAATCTATTATTTCCCCTCACCGTACCTCTATGCAAAGTATTCTTTTACTCAGCCTCCCGACCAGGACGCTCATACCCTGCCGTACTCCCACAGCCCACAAACACTCGCTTCCACGGGCTAAAACCGGAATACTGTCCCGATCCTCTGCGGGGATTTTCCTGTCTATCAGTTCGGATTTAAGCTTTCTCTTGCCTCCGTCTTTTGTGACAACTATAAAGTCTCCTGCTTTCCTCTTTCGCAAGCAGACACTTCCCTTCATTTTATCATAATCGAAATATTTAGTATAGTAAGAGTTCTCACTTTTTCCGTAATTTTTCACAATACTCATGGAAAGCTTGACAATGTGTGCATCAATCTCAACAGTCTCACCTGCCTCAAGCTTTTTACAGATACTTTCGTTAAACAGCTCCGTTTCCTTTTCACTATCCGGATCACAACTGTTTTCTGTATCACCCACAAATACATCATTTTCCGGCCTTAAAAAAAATATACCGTTATTTTTTCTTAATACCCTGACTTTATGAGGCAGCTCTATAAGTTTACCCGTCATTTTTAGATCGTCTAGGGTATCAATCCTTTCAGCCGTAAGATCCGCGGCAGTCCCTGCAGTATTTGTAAAACAAAGTATGTACAGATACTCTCTGAGTATTCTGTTTTCCTCACCGGCATTTTCTTTAAGAATACTGTCCGGCACAAAAACCCCGCTTTTTTCATCTCGGCATTCCCTGTACATATTTCGTGCCATTGCTTTGAAATACTCATCTGCTCTTCGGGCAATCCCCGAAAGTCCTTCTATATGGTCTGTAAATGCCGGATTTAACCTTTGTTCAAACAGCGGTACGATCTCATTTCTGACAAAATTTCTGGTGTAAATGTTTTGAGCATTGGTACTGTCTGTAACAAAATCCAGCTCATTTTCATATACAAAATGCTCGATCTCTTTTCTGGTAAGACACAGCAAAGGTCTTATCAAATCCCGCGTACGGCATTTTATCCCCGCAAGTCCTGAAAGTCCTGTTCCTCTGGCTATGTTCATCAGCACCGTTTCCGCAGAATCATTTTTATGATGTGCCGTGGCTATACGCGTGCCTTCACAGGCCGCCTTTCTGAACATCTCATACCTGAGACGCCTGCCGGCCATTTCCTCACTTTCTCCGGTCTCTTTTGCCGCTGCCGGTACATCGATATGATTTTCGATATAATCTATATCCAGCTTTTTACAAAAATCTTTTGCAAATGCCGCATCCCTGTCAGCTTCGTCTCCTCTGATGCCGTGGTGTATATGCATAGCCACCAGACTGAAATCCGGCAGATCTTCTTCTTTTTGCAAAGCCTTCAGAATAAAAAGAAGGCAGACCGAATCTGCCCCACCTGAAAAACCTGTTATAACTCTGTGCGTACCATCCAAAAGTCTGTTGGCAACCACAAAGTCACGTACCTTCATATAAATCTCACTGTCACGCAAAGCTCTACTCCTCTGCCTTAAAAACTATCTCATCCGGATAAATGAGGCCCAGCTTGTTTCTGGCCACATCCTCTACATACTCCTTAGAGTTCATATACTCTTTTTTCTCCTCAAGATGTGTGGTCCTTTCCTTCTGGGTTTCGATGTTTTGCTTGAGCTCAGAAATCTTTTTATCATACTCTGCATTTCTTGCGGAAATCTTCAGACCACTTACCAAAAACACAATAGCGAGGGCAGCTATGACTCCTACAACTGAAAACAGAGCAATGCCGGCTTTTATCTTATTTTTCTTTCTGCGCCTTTCCTTTTGCGCTTCCGTCTCCAGCCTCATATAAACCTCCACAACCACACAACATACTTATACGGGATTACTTTAACACCAAGCCCGCTATTTTTCAAGGAATTTTTCTTTTTTGATCCGTTTTTGCCGTCTATAGAGCAATATATCAATATATCACAGGATTTCTACCATTTTGGAGGCCTCTTCCTTATGTATAGTCTCCCGCACTTCATTTACCTTGGCTTTAAGAACCTTATCACCAAAGACTATCTCTATAATATCTCCCGGCTTTACATCGGCAGACGCCCTGGCTGTTTTTCCGTTGAGACTTACCCTGCCGGCGTCACAGGCTTCATTTGCCACTGTACGCCTTTTTATGAGCCTGGACACTTTAAGAAACTTATCAAGTCGCATTTTTATCCCCCTTTATCTTTTATAAGCCACACTGTCAGTCTATTGGAAAAATGTCTTTAAAATACGGAAGACCTTCCACCCATTCACAAAACTTGTGCCATTCATCCAGTTTATGACCTTTTCGTGAGTTGTACATCCCGAAAAGATTCTCATAATTCAGAGAGCACGTCCTCATCTGGTGATAACTCTCCGGAAGCAGCTGGATCATTGAATACCACAACTCTTTATCCTTCGTTTCAAGAAACTCCAGCCTCAACTCCTCAAGATCTGAAATAGTGCGTTCAAGAGAAACCTTTGCTTTATCCGTCAAATGATCATGACTGAAATCATCTGTTTCAAAGGGTTTGGAATGGATTTTGTGCATGGTACTGGTGGAATTGGCCACAGTCCCCACTTTATACGTATCGTACTCTTTCCACCAGTATATAGGTGCCGTAATGTCCACAGACACAAATATCTGGCGTACAAACTTCCTGTGGTCGCTTCCTGCCCGGGCAAGCTTTTTAGCCAGTGTAAGATCATTCTCTCCAAAAACAAACTGTCCGTTTTCTGTACGACTATCCGATCTGTCCCAGCTGTTCAGGGGATTTCTGGCACCTCTTATGGCATTTTCGAAATTCATCACATCGGTTCTTTCAAACTTTATCATCTTCAAATCCTTTCTTTATCCGTACCATCCGCACCATCCGTACCGCTCCCTGTCCGGCGGGATATTTCCCCGGCAAAATACTCTTTTCCTTTAATAATGGAATTTACCACCATATCTCTTACTGCTGCCTCTGTGTAAAAAGCCATATGAGGCAATACAAATGCATTGGGGAATCCGTTTATTATGCTTATCTGACGGTTGGTAAGCACTTCATCCCCGTGATCATAGTAGTATCTCCCGATCTCATTTTCGATAACATCCAATCCCGCAAATCCAACTTTACCGCTTTCTATATTGTCAATAAGCGCCTCAGTATCCATAAGAAGACCTCTTGCGGTATTTATAATGTGTACGCCGTCTTTCATCATTGCAAACGTGTCACGCTTTATAATATGTCTGTTTTCAGGCCTTCCCGCAAGATGAAGTGATAAAATGTCACTTTCTTTGATCACCCGGTCAAAATCTGCATATTCTGCGATCCCGGCGATCTCTTCGTCGGTATGCCTGTCAAACATAAGGATCCTGCAATCAAATCCGCTAAGCCTTCTTGCCACCGCCTTTCCTATGGGACCGCCTCCGATAATACCTACCGTACTGTCTGACAGATCTTTTCCTATACGTCCCTCAAGTCCGTAATCCTGGGCAACGGTCCGCATAGTAAGATATTTAAATCTTCTGCACCCCATAAGGATTAGCATAACAGTATAATCTGCCACAGCCCCCGGAGTATAAGTTATCCCGATAACATCTATCCCCAGTTGCTTGGCAGCTTCTCTGTCTATATGATCAGTCCCCACTGTCCTGCTTATGATAAGCTTTATACCTGCTTTCTTTAGGGCTTCCAGTCTGGGCCGGTCCACGGGACATGTTATAATGTCTATGGCGTCATACCCCCGGGCAAGTGCAGCATTCTCTACTGTGGGAGCCTCATAAGAATATCCGTACTCAACGCCCTCTTTCAAACAAATGTCATCAAAAAAGGGACGTTCATCATAATCCCTCATGTTGTACACAAAAACCCGCAACTCATATCTCCTTATCAAAATGTATGTTTTTTATAGTTTATCTTACACGACAGGAATGTCAATGTTTTTTTTACTATAATATTTGCGATAATCTTTCAAAAGTGGTAAAATCCTTTAGATAAAGATCTTGGAGGCAATACATCAAATGGAAAAAAAAGATATCGACTGGGAAAACCTTGGGTTCGGCTACATAAAAACCGACAAGCGTTTTGTATCAAATTATAAAGACGGTGCCTGGGATGAAGGTACTCTTACCGATGACGCCGAGATAGTTATGAGCGAATGTGCCGGCGTCCTCCAGTATGCCCAGACTATTTTTGAAGGTCTTAAGGCATACACTACCAAAAACGGAGAGATTGTCACTTTCAGACCCGACCTTAACGGCGAGCGCATGGAACATTCCGCCAGACGGCTTGAGATGCCGGTGTATGAAAAGGATCGTTTTGTAGATGCCGTCCTTAAAACAATAAAGGCAAATGAAGCATGGGTGCCTCCCTACGGCTCCGGAGCTTCTCTTTACTTAAGACCATTTATGTTTGGTTCTTCTCCCGTTATAGGAGTAAAACCTGCAACCGAGTATCAGTTCAGGATTTTCACAACTCCTGTGGGACCTTATTTTAAAGGCGGAGTAAAGCCCCTCACATTAAAAGTATCTGATTTCGACAGGGCTGCTCCCCACGGCACCGGTAATATTAAAGCAGGCCTCAATTATGCCATGAGTCTGCACGCTATCGTTTCCGCCCACGAGGAAGGATACGATGAAAACATGTACCTGGACGCCGGCACACGTACCCGCGTCGAAGAAACCGGCGGAGCCAATTTCATTTTCATAACTAAAGACAAAAAAATAGTAACACCTAAGTCTGACAGCATTCTTCCTTCTATAACCAAGCGCTCTCTGCTCACTGTAGCAAAGGATTATCTCGGACTTGAGGTTGAGGAACGCCCGGTTCCCCTGGAGGAGATCGGAGATTTTGCAGAATGCGGTCTGTGCGGTACGGCAGCTGTGATCTCGCCTGTAGGAAAAATCGTGGATCACGGTAGAGAGATCTGTTTCCCCAGCGGCATGGATACTCCCGGTGAGATATGCATGAAGCTCAGAGATACGCTCAAGGCTATACAGCTTGGAGAAACAGAAGCCCCCGACGGGTGGATATATAAAATATAAAACATAAAGATATTTACAAAAAGACAATTGTCAAATTAAATGTGTCTATATACACTTTTTTCGGGATACCTGAGACTTTCACCTGAAGAAATGCATATATAGACATACTTTTTTAATAAACTTGTACTTTTGACAAGTTAATCTTATAATTAAAGCAGTGGTGTCCTATAGTGGACATAAATAAACATCGTCATATGGGGAGAATTCTGAACTATGAACGAAATAGTAGCCGTTGTGGTGACCTACAACAGGAAGGAAAAACTGATCAACTGTATAGAGGCTCTCCTTGCCCAGAAAGCCGGAGCTCCTGATATCCTTGTAGTGGATAATGCCAGTACGGACGGTACTCCGGAAGCTATCGCCGGATATATTGAGGCAGGAGATATTATTTACTATAATACCGGAAGAAATCTGGGCGGCGCAGGCGGTTTCGAACACGGCGCCAGAGAAGCTGTTGAAATGGGATACAAATATGCATGGCTGATGGATGATGACTGCGTTCCGGAAAAGAAAGCTCTTTTAGAATTTAAAAAGGCCCATAACAAGCTTAACGGCCACTACGGCTTTCTGTCCGGAAAGGTTGTCTGGCGCGACGGAAGCA
>CAMOUW010000042.1 GCA_946626755.1 uncultured Clostridia bacterium | reverse complement strand
GGCACTGACGACGTATTCAAGGATTTTAAAAAATTTTTTGTAGACAGAGATAAAGATGTATTGCTTTTATCCAATCACGGTCTTGTAACATCCGGAAAAAATGTAAGCGATGCTTTTAACAGAGCTGAAGCTGTGGAAAAACTCGCAAAAATAACTATACTGTCTGAAACACTTGGTCCTGACAACCCCCTGTCAGCAGTAGAAAAAGAAAAACTTCTTGAGATATATAAACAGCGAAGACAACAACAATAAATAAGGAGATGTAACAATGGCTGATTATAAATCATACTTTTTAATGAAAGCCGCAGATGTCCCGGAATATGTCAGAAAAAAACTCCCTGACTTTTTTTCAAAAAACGCCATTTTAGAATGTAAAGAAATAGGAGACGGCAACTTAAATTATGTTTTCAGGGTGTCAGACAAGAACAATAACAAAACCATTATCATAAAGCAGGCAGGCCAGGAACTCAGGATTTCCAAAGAAATGAAACTGTCCGTTGACCGGGGACGAATAGAGGCACAGATACTTACACTTCAAAACTGTCTTGCTCCGGGATTTGTTCCTCATGTTTATTTTTATGATGACATCATGTGTGCTATCGCCATGGAGGACATGATCGAACATGAAATGATGCGAACCGCCCTGATCGAGCACAAAATATTTCCCGGATTTGCAGATCAGATATCCACATTTCTTGTAAATACTCTTCTTTTTACCAGCGATATCATTATGGATCACAAGAAAAAAGAAGGACTCTCAGGCGATTTCATAAATCCGGATCTTTGTGAGATCAGCCATGATTTAGTATTTAGCGAACCATTTTTGAATTATAACGACCGTAACAATGTTTTTGAGCCAAACACGGAATTTGTAAAAAAAGAACTATACGAGGACGAAGAGCTTCATCTGGAGGCAGCTAAACTTAAATTCAACTTCCTTACCAATGCACAGTCACTTATTCACGGTGATCTGCATACCGGATCAGTTTTTATAAACCCTGATCACATTTTTGTTTTTGATCCCGAGTTTGCATTCTACGGTCCCATGGGTTACGACATCGGCAACATCATTGCAAATATGTTTTTTGCCTGGTGCAACGGTGATGCGTGTATAGAGGACGCGACACAGCGCAGCGACTTCTGCAGCTGGGCTCTGAACTGCGGGGGAGAGATCATTGATAAGTTTATACAAAAATTCAATATTGCATACGATGAAAAAGTAAATGATCCTATGGCCTCAGTAAGAGGTTTTAAAGAACACTATCTTGAAACCATACTGTCCGATACATTCGGCATGGCAGGCTTAGAACTTATCCGCCGAACCGTAGGTATGGCAAATGTCAAAGACATCACCTCAATCAAAGATGATATAAAACGCGCAAAATATGAACGTATTATTATTACTGCAGCGAAACGTCTAATAAAAGAACGGAACAACATCAAAGATGGAAACATGTACTTAAAAATCCTGTCAGACTGTATAAGGAGCCAGCAATGAACAGATATATTTCAGATATAGACACTGTCAGACTTAATCCTGCCGGAGACGGTATAGAAATTATAGACCAGACTAAACTTCCCGGCCGCATTCATATAGAAACACTGAAACGCCAGGAAGACATATGGCATGCCATAAACATATTACAGGTTCGCGGCGCTCCCGCCATAGGTGTAACTGCCGGATTTGCCATGTATCTGGCTGCTCTTGCTATTTCCCGGGACCAGACCGTAAACGGCAATCCCGACCATATGAAAAAGGAGCGTTTTTTCACAAGACTTGCTGCCGCAAAAACGTATCTTAATTCAGCAAGACCCACTGCGGTTAATCTTTCCTGGGCTACTCAACGCATGGAAGATTCCGCAAAAAAATTTTTCGAAGAAAACCCTGCAAAGGATAATCTTACTACAGTGTTAAATACAGTAGAGCATTTGAAAGCTGAAGCTTTGTCCATTTATGAAGAAGATATTGCCACCTGTAGAGCTATCGGTGAAAATGCACTTACCCTCGTAAAAAAAGGTGATGGTCTCCTTACCCACTGCAATGCCGGTAAGCTGGCCACAGTACGTTATGGTACTGCTACTTCAGTTATGTATCTCGGACATGAAAAAGGCTACGGCTTTAAAATATATTGTGATGAAACAAGGCCGCTTAACCAGGGCTCACGACTGACTGCTTTTGAACTATCCGAAGCCGGTATGGATGTAACCCTGCTTTGCGACAATATGAGTGCATCTCTTATGAAATCCGGAGCAGTTAACGCAATCTTTGTAGGCTGCGACAGAGTGGCTGCCAACGGTGATACAGCCAATAAAATAGGGACTTCTCTTCTCGCTCTTGCCGCAAAGCATTATAATGTCCCTTTTTATGTATGTGCCCCCACCTCAACCATTGACCTTTCATGCTCATGCGGTGATGAAATAGTCATCGAACAGCGTCCTTCTGAAGAAGTAACTAAAATGTGGTTCGAAAATCCAATAGCTCCGGAAAAAATAAAGGTATACAATCCTTCCTTTGATGTAACTGATGCCTCCCTTATAAGCGCTATCATTACCGAAAAAGGTATTATTAAAGGCGATTATCTAAGCAACTTAAAAACCCTTACATAAATTATCCGTACAAATTCATATCATAACAAGAAAAGCCGGTTGCACCATCAGTAATGCATACCGGCTTTTTATTTTTAAAAAATTTTTTTTATATTATTTAATCTCTATCTCAACATCCACTGCATCGTCCATATCTTTGAAATCCCAGTCCTGGGGAGCATCAAAATGAATTTCAACAGACTTTATATCTTCGGCCTTTGTTTCAGTCAGAACATACACATTGGTTCCCGTTTTTGTACTTGTATCACCACCACCTATATGAGCATCCATATATTCTCCGTAGTATGACACCGGTTCTGCCTCTTCTCCCGAATCTGCCGTCAGCATTGCTTTGCTGGCATAAAAATTCGCCTGACTGTCAGATGTGTTTTCACATGAAAATTTAACGGTTATCATAGCAGCATCCTGGTTTTTCTTTATACCAAGCATGCTTGACGCAGTGTCAGTAGTTGCTGTCATATCTGCTATCTGTATACTGTCAATTGTAAAAATAACGGGACCCGTCGTGTTTTCTATATCCAAATTATCTTTTGAATACACAACCGTCTTTTTTATACCGTCCTTTTCTGTAGAGGAACCTTTTTCCTCTTTTTCTGTTTGTTCAGCTGATGCCGGAGTTGTAAGTTTCCCCTCGTCCGAACCTCCTAAAAAAGCACAACCTGTAAGACTGAGTGTGGCAATACCTGCGGCTAAACCTAAACTAAAAAAACGCTTCTTCATACAAACCTCCGGATATATTCATTCAAATAATATTAGTCATAACCTTTAGTATTATACATGTTTTTTTATTATTTGCAAAAATTTTATCTGTTATCTACTGATTCAGGATTCATATCATGGCCTTCCAGCCTTTTAGCAGCCACTCCCTCCCATTTTGTTCCGGGTTTTCCGTAATTACAATAGGGATCAATTGAAAGGCCGCCTCTTGGGAGAAATTTACCCCAAACCTCGATGTACTTGGGATCCATAAGCCTTATAAGATCCTTCATGATAATATTGACGCAGTCCTCATGAAAGTCCCCATGATTTCTAAAAGAAAAAAGATAAAGCTTCAAACTTTTACTCTCAACCAGTTTTTGATCAGGAACATAGGAAATAATGATATTAGCAAAATCCGGCTGACCCGTTATCGGACAAAGAGAGGTGAACTCCGGACAATTAAACTTTACAAAATAATCATTGTCAGGATGTTTATTATCAAAAGCTTCCAAAACGTCCGGATTATAATCAGGATCATATTTTACTCCCTGTGAACCAAGAAGTGTAAGTTTTTCTTTTTCGCGCATACTGTTACTCCTTTATAAAATGCTATGATTATATTATTTTCAAATCTATCCGTACCGGTTTCTCCATTCAGAAAAGTCAAGATTTTCTACACGGATCACTTTGTCCGTTATCAGCAAATGCCTTTTCTCTGTCTATACAAGTAGCACACTTACCGCAAGGGTACTCTCCCCCCTCATAACATGACCACGTCAACTCATAGGGAACCCCCAGTTCCAATCCTGTCTTTACAATATCTGATTTTGTCATATTTACAAAGGGCGCGTCCACACTGATCTCATGTCCTGTTCCTTCCAGAATACTGCGTTTCATGGCATCATTAAACTCCGGTGTACAATCAGGATATGCTGCTCCTGCTGCATCATCAGAATGAATGGCATATATGAGTTTTTCACATCCTTTGGCCTGGGCAATACTTGCAGCCACCGAGAGAAAAAGCCCGTTTCTAAAAGGTACATACGTGCTTATAAGGCCATCGGATCCATCACCTGCGTCCAAACCGTTGTCCGACTTCTGTCCGGCATAGCTGCCTTCAGGGATCTGTGCGTCAGATCCTTTTAGGAGCGAGCTGGCACTATCTTTAAAGATAAGTGACAGATCCAGAAAGAACTGCTCTACCCCATAATGATCAGCTATTTTTTTTGCTGCTTCCAACTCTTTGTCGTGCTTTTGTCCATAATATAAAGACAGCGCCATTACCTCTTTATTCCCAAATTCCTTTACCGCCATCGCAAGAGCTGTGGATGAATCTATTCCACCGCTGGCCAATACAAGTGCTTTCATAAATAATCTCCTGTTTATTTCAGATACATTTGAAGACTTTTATCAGTTTTAAACTGTCCTCTCATTTCATAAGTAAATGTCTTACTATGGTTTTTCTTTATCCCTCTGGCTGTCATACAACTATGATAGCCTTCAATGGTAACCGCCACATCAGGACTTCCTGTTATCTCGGAAATAATATCAGCTATATCCATGCCGATCTTTTCCTGTAGTTGCAAACGGCGCCCTACCATATCTACAACCCTGGCAATTTTGGAAAGGCCCACAACCTTCCCCTTCGGGATATAAGCAACAGTAGCTTTCATATCATACATAAGCGCCATGTGATGTTCACAATATGAAAAAAAGTCTATATCCTTTACAACCACTATACTGTCGGAAGTACTTTTTTCAAAACCGTCTTCAAAGGTTTTTCCAAACATTTCCGCTATCTCGTGATTGGTATAGTTCATCCCCTCAAATACTTCTTCGTACATTTTGGCAACTCTTTCAGGTGTTTCTTTCAGTCCCTCCCTGTCCGGGTCATCTCCCAATGCTTTTAATATGCCTCTTATATGTTCTTCGATAGCTTTTTTATCTATCACTATACCTTTCCTCCATTTATACTTTGCAGATCACTGGATCCCCCTGAAAAAATTCAAACTCCTCTTTTATCGGGATGCCATATGATCTTATGCATCTGAAGCTGTAACCTCACATCATTTAAATGATTTTGTATCATAAAATCCACAATACGGGCAGGCTCTATACTGCCATATACAGGACTAAAATAAACCTTACATTTTTCAGTCAGCCTATAGTCTTTTATCAACTGTTTTGCCCTGTTCAGATCTTCGTCCCCGGCACAAACAAATTTCAATGTGTCATCCATATTTAAATGATCAAAATTGGAAATGAGCATGCTTTCCTCACATCCGCTGGATGGCAGCTTATAATCCATAGTAAAAAAAGGTCTGTGACTTTTAGTAAACGGGCTGATATCCACACTGCCATTGGTTTCTATTTCCACACATAAACTGTCATATGATTGTTTTGTCGTCACTTCTTCACCATTATCAGCCAAACATGTCAATAGTTTATCGATATCAGGCTGAAGAAGAGGTTCGCCTCCGGTAATTGTTACATTTCTTACCCCAAGTTTTTTGACATGATCTGCAATATCTTCCGGACTTTCATCTTTGTATGGACAGTCATCCTCACAGGCCCAGCGTGTATCACAATAACTACAGGAAAGATTACATCCCTTGAAGCGAACGAAGACTGAAAGTTCTCCTGCTCTTGGCCCCTCTCCGTTTATGCTGACAAATTTTTCTACCACCTTCATGATCAGTCTTCCTTATATACCGCACAATTCGCCGGTGTCTCATAGACCTCGATCCTGCTTACGTCAAATCCTTTTTCTTTAAGCTCACCAAATATATGCATTGCAAGATTTTCCGCAGTTGGTCTGAACGGAACTTCTATAAGCCTAAACCCTTCCTCCTTAAGTGCCGCCTGCGTTTTGCTCATTAAAGACCCGACCTCAATTATGAATGCATGATCCATATAATCACATATTTCTTTTAGTGCGGATTTTATATCACTAAAATCCACAAGCATGCCCCTGGTCTGGGGTTCTTCATTAAGTCTTTCTCCTTTTATTTCTGCCACAACTCTCCATCTGTGGCCATGGATATTGCTGCATTTCCCCACATAGCCTTTAAGGAAATGTGCCGAATCAAATGAACATTCCGTTTTAAGATAATACATTTATTTCTCCCAAAAAATAATAATCACACTGTTTTAAAAAAACAAATAAAAAATCCCTGTCAAAACACAGGGAAAAAAGGCTTTTTAATAAAGCCCGGATCAGGTATCCATTAAATCAATGAATCCATATTATGATCAGCCCTGGTTTTTTTTAACGACAGGATGGCGCAAGCGAACTGTCGGTTTTTAAACGCGTTTCATTATATATGTTTACTAAAGAAAAATCAACACATTGATCTCGTCACAACATACACCAGTCTCCGTCACACTTAAAATGGCTGTTTTTATATGACATAAGCCATGCTGTGGTCTCTTTTTCTCCGAGAAGTGTCATTTTCTCAATAAAACCGTCTATATTATCACGGGTGAAAAATCCCAATTCTCCCATATCCCTGATAACTCCCGTATTGTGTTCCAAGGCAGCAAGTTCAAGTATATCTCCAAGATTATCACGGACTTTACTTTCAAGTTCCATCTTGCTATCGTCACTGAGATCCACCGGATTTAACAATCTGGTAAGAATCATCTCTACTCTTGGCAAAGTTATATATTCTTTCTTAAGAAACTCGTCATAAAAAGTAAAATCATATATTTTTTGATTTTTACCAAACCCCTTTGTCAACTCTTCCAGATTATATTTATCCTCGTCCCCAAAATAAATAACTGTATCATTAGCAATATCTCCGTCAAAAGACCGGATTATACATCTGATTAAAGGACACCAGGAAAACGCCTCGTCTCTAATTTCCTTTACCGAATCAAAGATGATGAGATTCTCAACTTCTCTGTTACGGAAAGCCTGCCGTCCTATTACGCTTACATCCCACATGATCTCAGCGCCTTTTCCACCCAGGAATCGTATTATTTTTAAATTCTCATCATCGAGTCTCTCACAAAGACATCCATTTTTTATAAGAAATTTTTTATTATCAGGATGAATAACTATCTGTCTGATACCATCGCCATCTCCCGCAGTGCCTCCGGAAAATGTAAGTGCCCCCTCAGGAATTTTTTGCAAATGAGCCGGCAGGATCAACTCTTCCAGCAAGGATGCGTCTCTGAGTGCAGCATACTCTATCCCGTATGTTTCAGGATGTAAAGCATATGATCTGCGCTGATCAGAGGCATTTACAGCAATAAGAAACACCCCGTCGGCCTCTCTTTTATACAGACCATAACCGTCTGAAAAAAACAAAGGATTTTCAACCGACACCTTAAATGGTCTGTCTATAAGTTCCGGTCGCTCGATGATTCTCACAGATGAGGGAATATACGCTTCCTCCAGACCTGATGCAATAAGATAATCTGCTCCAAGCACCTCTAGTGTTTCAGGCAGATGAAGCTCCTGAAGACTTACACAATATGCAAATGCATCATGCTCCAGAACCTTTATACTATCCGGTACAGATATTTCTGTAATCATCATTCCGTTTTCTTTGAAACATTCCGGTCCTATCCCGGTTACAGGAAGTCCGGAAAGTTCTCCTGCATCAAATGCTTTTGACGGTATTTCCACAATATCTCCACCGGAAACAAAATATTTCAGGGTAACGCCTTCATCATTTTTTTCATACTCAAAAATACATTTTTCCATAATAAATACGAATCACAGAATCTCTAAACCTTATAGATGCCGTACTTTTGTCAATCTTGTTATCCGACAGATTTTAAAAAATCAAACAGACCGTCCGGCTGATCATATATTATCGGCTTTTAAAGATTCACTCTGCATTTTTTTAAACTCCTCAATCTCCTCACGAAGATTCTTACTTCTTTCATTCAACATCAGCTTCTGATTGTACTGATAATATTTATCACAGCCGTTATCTGTTATAAATCTGGCAGCAGCTTTGTTTACTGTAAGCTCAGTAACTAAAAGAAGCATCTCGTTGTCATCACCAAAGGCCTTTTCCACAAACTCAAAAGCTCTTTCAAGCTGCTTTCCGACTTCCTGTGACTTCGTCTTTGTATCATTGATCCGTCCGTTAAAGCTTTCCTTGAGAATCTCGAATCCACTCTTTTCACCTGTGGCATTAAGCCGGATATTCTGTGCATTATCTTCTAAAAACTCTATACGATACTGGCTTTCCCTTCTCTTTTCAACAGAGAGTCCGTTGGCAGCCTCTTCTTTTAAACGTTCCTTTTCTTCTTCTGCGATCATTTCGCTAAGTCTGCCGGAAGCATCACTTTCATCCGGTCCGATACTCTTTAATTTTTCAAAAAGTCCGGTAAGGGCCGCCCTGGTTTCCACATTTGCCCTTATTGCAGGTCTGAGGGCTTCTATCAAAAGACCTGTCACCGTGGTCCTTTCATCAAACGCAGCTGCCTTTGCCCTCTCCACATTTTCATCCGAGGCTCCGTTTTCAAGTATGTTCCTTATGCCGTAATCCTCTTTATATTTTTCATATAGCTCGTAATAAGTCGCAAACTCACCCGCAACCCGTTTATCTCTTATATACTGACCGATAAGAGACTCATCCACCTTAAAGCCTTTTTCCTCATAAAGATAAACAGCCTCGGAAAGATCCTCCCAGCCCCTGGCTGTCACATACACCTTGCCGTCCACTGTGTTTTCTATATGATAAAAATCATCCTTCTTAATATCAAGGTAACTCATAATGGAATTATGAAGACCTTTCTGCTCCGCGTATATTTTCCACACGTCAAAATCGGCCTCTGTCTCCATAACCTTAAGTCTGTCCATGGTCACCACATCAAACTCGTGAACTGACCTGTTGTATTCAGGAGGGTTTCCTGCAGTCGCGATCACCCACCCCTGCGGCACCCTGTGATTTCCGAAGGTCTTATACTGCAGGAACTGAAGCATGGAGGGAGCCAGAGTCTCGGACACACAGTTTATCTCGTCAAGGAAAAGTATGCCCTCCTTTTTCCCGCTTTTTTCCATGCTCTCATATACGGATGAAATGATCTCGCTCATTGTATATTCCGAAACGTCATACTCCTCACCCTGATAGTTTTTCTTCACAATAAAAGGAAGCCCCAGGGCGCTCTGTCTTGTGTGGTGGGTCATAGAATATGATACTATGGCGATATCAAGTTCCTTTGCGATCTGCTCCATAATAGCAGTCTTTCCAATACCCGGAGGACCGATAAGAAATACCGGACGCTGTTTTTCTATGGGGATCCTGTAGTTGTTATATTCGTCTTTCGCAAGGTAAATGCTTACGGATTGTTTTATCTGATTTTTTGCTTCTTTTATATTCACTTCATTGCCTCTTCTTTATTATTTTTTTAATGATCTACATTCTTTGTTAATCACCCTGCGGCCAATCTGCGAAGCAGGGTTTGCCCGGGGTACAACAGCTACTCATCAAGGTCGTCCCTGCTCACCATCCGCCCTATGGCCCAGTCGGGTATCTGCGGTATGTCGTCTTCCTGTGGCATAATGATAAATGCCGTTTTAAACTTCGGCTCTTTTTCAGGGAAAATCCCAAGCCCGTCGGTAAAATACAGCAAACCTCTCAGATCCGAGAAAATGCCGCCCTTTCTCATCCTTTCCACATGCTGGAACACCGGACGGAAATCCGTGCCTCCGGAGCCTGTCACATTTACATTTTGGATATAACGCTCAAAGGCCTCGTCTGATATGATCTCAGCATCATCCTGTATCTGGTTATCGCACTGTATGATGTGCACGTTCATCTTCGTGCCGAAAACCTCGGATTTTTTCAGGATGGAATAAGTCCTTTTCAGGAAATTTTTAACCACCCGTCCGCGGCACGAGCCGGATGTGTCTATGGCTATCACGAAATCATATATTTTCAGCGATTCCTTGTACTCAAGGGGCTCTATAAGAGGCATATTGCCATACTCCTTAAGTCCGTAGGTGTAGTAAATGTAATCAAACTCGTCGTTGTTTACCTTTACCTCTTCAGTGATCTTTGCAAACCTCATCAAAAACTCACTGTAATCGTAGTCATCACCCGTAACGGATCCTATGTAATCGGTAACAGACCCCGGAGAAATGCCGAAGCCCTGTTCAAGCACATCCTTGTCCTTTTTTACATTTTCAAAAATACGGCTCCACTCAGCCCCTGCCTGGTCTATCTCATTTTCATTGCAGTCAAAGAGGAAAAGCCCTTCATAGAACTCCGTCTCTCTGCTGGCCCATATGGTATGGGTGTCACGCTTAAAAAGCTGCGCTCTCTCAAGCCAGTCGGCGGCGTCGGTCTTGTCATTTATCATGTGGGTGTAAATAACCTCTGCATTCATTTTGTGACATTTTTTCCGTATAATGTCACACATGACTTCACGCTCCGTGTCTTTTTCAAGACGAAGCTCTCCTATTCCGAGACTCATGATCTCACGCTCTACCGCCACGTCACATGCCAGATCCCATAAAGGCTTTTGCAGCACCTCATAGCGGTATGTGTGCTGATAAAGACAGTGAAATACCGTATGAAGAATGAGCCTGGAGAGCTTCGCGGGATTGTCCTCAAACATTCTGATCACAAGATCAGGGTCACAGATCATTTCTTTTGTGTTTGTGGCAAATCCCCCTACGATATCCTCTTCCACAAGCTTCGGCTCATAAAACCTCACAGGCATCTTTAAGATGGCTCTGTTAAAATAAGGCAAATGTATTATGAGCTCATCCCTTGCATAATCAATAAGCTTTAGCGCCAACTGTTCTTTGTAATGCCTGGAGTGCGCCTCTGCCTGCGCCTCCTGCTTTTGTACAGGATCACCTGTAAGGATATCGGCAAAGGTGAGATCTGCGGTTTTCAGTTTTAGATTGCCTTGGTTTTGTGTATTAGACATAATAACTGTTCTTTCATTTGTTCATTACAGACATTGTGTATCTTTGGGATCAGGATAATTTTTTACAGTGCTTTCTCACTCTTAAAACAACTGCACTTCATCCTTTTCTCCCAGGATCACAAATCCGTCAAAGCCGTGCTTTTCAAGGTTATCTATAAATTTACCGGTTTTTTTCGGTCTTGCAAAAAGAGACGCTATGAAGCCCTCTGCACGAAGAGCTTCTGCCCTGCGGGCAGCCTTTACAAAATCCTCTTCTCCGTAAAGAACCGCGATTTTCTTCTTTCTGTTTCCGTCTGCCGTTTCAATTCCGCCGTCAGTAAGTATGGCAAATATCCTCTCAAATCCTATGGAAAAACCGACTGCGGGGATATCTTCATTTAAGAACTTACCGATAAGCTTGTCATATCTTCCGCCGCCTGCCACGGATCCGCTGAAATCATCGCTTACCACTTCAAAAACCGTGCCTGTGTAGTAGCCCTGGCCTCTTACCAGTGAAAGGTCAAACTCAGTCCGTACCTTTCCATCACTCAGAGCATCCACATCACTGATCACACGTTCAAGGCTTTCAGCAGGGCTCTTGTCCACGAGTCTGCTTTTTATATAATCCAGAGACAGATCCGCACCGGAAAGCATGTCCTTAAATGACGCGATCACATTTGCATCAAAGCCTTTTTGTTCAAGTTCGCTGCAGACACCATCCAGTCCCACTTTGTCCATCTTGTCGAAGGTAATGCACACACTTTCCATATCCTCCGGCTTAAAACCGGCATCCTGAAGGACGGCATGAAGAAGCCTGCGGTCGTTTATGCGCACTTTGAAGTTTTTTATGCCTATGGCATCAAGAGCCTCTGCTGTCGTAAGGATAAGTTCCACCTCCGCATCTGACGACTCGTTTCCTATGATGTCTATATCACACTGTATAAATTCCCTGAGCCTGCCTTTCTGAGGACGCTCGGCGCGGTACACTCTGTCTATCTGTATGCACTTCATGGGCAGTATCAGATCGTTGCGGTTGTTGGCAAAATACCTGGAAAGGGGAAGAGTAAGATCATAGCGAAGTCCAAGATCATACAGTTCTTTCACATTCTCTGCAGTCACTCCCTCTTCTATAAGCTTGTCTAATTTATCCCCTCTTTTTAAGATATTAAAGATCAGACTAAGGTTTTCACCGCCTTCGCTTTTATCAAGATTTTCCGCATCCTCCACTGCCGGAGTGTATATATGCTCAAATCCGTTTTTTGTGTATATATCCAAAATGGTCTTCTTTAAATAATCACGCAGCGCCGCCTCACGGGGCAGATAATCGTTGGTTCCTTTAACCGGTGTTTTCTTCATGATAAGCCTCATTTTTTCGAATTTTTTATAAAAAGTCACAATTGCCGATATTATACTATGTGGCTTAAATGGGGTCAACCGACACATAATATACAAAAACAGAATTATGGGCACTAAAAAAAAGGAACCGGGTTGCTTTGTAAAAGAAAAGTCCCACCTGACATTTGTCGGTAAGGCTTTTCTTAATAATATACGGCTCCTTCAAAACAGAAATTTAGCGAAATCGAAACTCTCACTTTTTTAATCTTAAATCATTTCGAATCAAGCTGTTGCGCACATTTCCTCTTCCAGTTTCCTGACTTCATCAACCGTCAGATCAGTGCAATTTGCAATTTCTTTAATCGTTATTTTCCCTAGTTTTAACAGCTTTTTTGCAGCCTTTACAGCTCTGAGTTTTTCACCTCTATCTATACCTTGTTCAAATCCTTCTTCATATATCCCCTGTCCTAAACTGCACATAGTCTCCACCTCCTCTTTGATCCTTTCTTCTTTCATAGGTATTCCGCACTGCTCTTCCGGCAGATCTTTTTTCTCCTTCGTTTCAAGCTTCTTCGAAAACAACACATCCAGCATCTTCAGCATGGTTCCGGCACAGGTGGCTTTAAGGGTTTGGGGACTTCATCAATGGGAGTGGATCCGCCGATCACCAGTGACTCTGCAGCAAGGATCTTTGTTCTTTTATCATCTTCTGCTCTTTCCACAACAGCTTCCTGATGCGCCTGGGCATCTGTAACTGTCTGCCTTCTCTCACGCTCCGCTCGCATCTGCTTGGTCATAGTCTCTTCAATTTCTTCAGGCGGCTTGATATTTTTATCTCCACTCTTCTGACCTGTATTCCCCACCGGTACGTCGCCTCGTCAATCACCATTTTCATACGGGAATTTATTTCATTCCTGCCGGTAAGCGTCTGATCAAGTATCTGCACGGTTTCCTGACTTACTCCCCTCAGGCTTGCGAAGAAAATAACTGCTCAATCTTCCTCACATCATTTTCTATCAGCTTTATGAGCTATCTCCTTTACAGTTTCAACAGATGTATTACAGGCTTTTGCAATTTTATCAAAATTCTTTTCTCCGGAATTAAGTAAACTTAATACATCCAACGTCAGATTAATCCCGTCTTCCTTCCCTTGTTCTATTCCATCATTCTTCCCGGCTTCATACTGTGCATCCATCTTCTCCTTTAGCTGCATATACTCCCTGCGCCAGCCTTCACCCTTTTTTATGGCATTTACCGCATTCTCAAGCCTTACGGTAAAATCCGATTCCGCCTTATTATCCGTTATATAACTCATAAGCTCTCTCATCTCCTTCGAAATGTCATCCGCAGTCCCTGCAGGTGTCAGAAAAATCTTATACGTTCCATCCTCCAGCTCTAGTTCCGGATCCTCCACGCACACATTCCTAAACGTAAATTTATGAAGATCCTTTCCCTCGAAAGGTATATTCCTACATAGAAATAGTATATAACTTTTCTTCAGCTTTGTGTAGTCCTCACTGCGCATCAACTCGTCGATATCCATCGCACTCTGATAATACCTTGTGCGCCCGGGCAGCACATTTCTATCCACACTATTTTGCATCTCGATGTCGCAAACTTCCTCCTCACCTTCAAGGCATACGTCAAATCTCACACCCCGTCCGTCCGGCAAAATCTCAACTGACCGCTGCTTTTGAACACTAACGATCCTGCTGATCCTTCTGCCTATGATCATCTCCGCAAGTTCCCTGCAAAGCTCCGGATTCTCCGTCAGCGTCGTACAAAACATAAAATCATCCGTAAATGTAAGATCCTCAAATCTCTTCATCCTTGATACAGAATTCTTCTGTATGCCCTTTTCTAAAACAACCTGTTCCATAGTAAACGCTCCTGTAATAATATATTTATTCTACAGAATCATTTTCCGTACAAATAGATTAAATAAAAAGACTTAACTTTTCTCATAGTATATATATCTCTCTTGAAAAAAAAACAAAAGAATACATCTGCCAAAAACCGCCATCTTAAAATTCATAGTATGAATTACTGCATTTTCGACGTCAAGCGGCAACGTGGAGAAAATGCAGTACATTCATGCGCTGAATATACGAAAAATCAACTCCACTTACAATTCTGACAAACATTTATAAACGAAACAAACCGAAAAAAATAGAAAAAAAGAAAATTCGAAAACCATTATTTAAAAAATCTGATAAATGGAAAAAAGAACCGACCGGTTCGAATGAATCTGTAAAACTAAGTCAAACACTACCACAAAAACTCATTCATTGCAACAAAAAAACACATATGAGCACTCAACTCATATGTGTCTTTTTCTTCCAAAAATCCTTCTTTTTAAATCGTTACATAAAAGGAAATACTATCATATTTCTCTGTATTTCTTTAACATAGAGTCCTACTGCAACGTTTAGCCAATATTTCTTTCAGATAGTACTCTGATAAAAAGCCTTGGCATTACTTATCACTTTACCGCTGCAGAATAACCTCTTTCATATAATATCTTATCCGTATATTCCCACTGCCCGTCTGTATTTTGTTCCATAACAGGTATGTTTATGGGCAGTTTTCCGGGCATATCTGTCATGCCGAATATCGCGCACAATGCTGCCGGCACATTTGCATTAAATGCGCCTATGTTCTCTGAGCGGCTGGTACGGGCTG
>CAMOUW010000041.1 GCA_946626755.1 uncultured Clostridia bacterium | reverse complement strand
CGGAAAAACATATCCCAGTACAAGAACAGGTTTTTTTATGCCGTTTTTCCGAAGATTTACGGCTTCAGGAAGTGTTGCGACAGCAAAGTACTCAGCCTCAGACTCAAGTGCCCTGGCTACTGCCACATCCCCGTGACCGTAGGCATTGGCTTTAACTACTGCCATAAGCTTTGTACCCTTCGGCGTGTTTGCCATAAGGGACTGTGTATTTTCAACAATGGCATCCAGGTCTATGTCAGCACAAACTCTGTGAAATTCCATGATAAAACGATTCTCCTCATATGTTCTCATATGTTATTGTGAGAAAGTATAACACAGGCTTTAAGTATTATAAAGTCATTACTCACAATAGTATAATATTAAATAATTATGTCTGCTTATAAGCACAAACTATAATCAAACATCATTCAGTACACACGACAATTTTTCAACAATATCCGACGCTATAAGTGAATGCTCACCTTTTTCCTTTGCCGCGCCATCTCCGGCACAGGCATGTACATATACTCCGGTATATGCCACCTTCTCAGCTATACTTTTCACTTCGCCAACCGGCCTGTTTTTTATGTCTTCTGATTCCATGGCAGCCAGTCCCGCAATAACTCCGGTCAGAACATCTCCGGATCCTGCTGTCGCCATCCCGGGATTTCCCTTTGCATTTATAAAAACGCGATCAGAAAAACCGGAAATAACTGTTCTTGCCCCTTTAAGTACCGTCACACATTTATACTTAAATGATGCTTCCGCTGCATTCCCGCAGGGATCTTCCTTTATCAATTCTTTATCTCTGCCAAGGAGTCTGGATGCCTCTCCTATATGAGGAGTAATAACTACAGCCTTTGCCTTTGGAGCAAAGCTTCCAGCAGTTCTTCCTTCACCGACGTTTATTTCCGAAACAATATTTAAACCGTCAGCATCAGCTATAAGAATCCCTTTGACATTCACAAACACAGTATGCGCAATACGTTGAGCCGTTTCGTCAGTATCCAGCCCCGGCCCCAGCACAACCACATCAGCTGCAGCTGCTTCTGCAGCAAGCAGATCCAGACTTTCTTTAAACTCCTCTTCATCCTCGGGGTCATCATAAACAACCGGAATAGCCTCAGGTACAGATGCTATAAGTACATCCCTGTTTTCCTCGTGAGTAAAAACTTTTACTATGCCAGCCCCTGTTCTGAGAGCAGCCTTGGCTGAAAGTACTGCGGCACCACCATAAGCTAAGGAACCCGCCACAATAAGAACTCTCCCGTATGTACCTTTGTGACTGTCTGTTTCACGTTTATGAATATTTTTTATTTCATCTTCATCCAACAGATAAAAAAGCTTTTCCCTGTATGCAATTGTTTTCGCTTCTGCCACAGGATCAAAACCGATGTCTGATACTTCAATCTTACCGGCATTTTGTGCTCCCGGTAAAAACACAAGCCCGCATTTTAATGCACCGAAGGTAACGGTTTTATGGGCAGTCACGGATACCCCAAGGGTTCGGCCTGTGGTTGCATCCGTGCCTGAAGGTATATCTATGGAAATCACGGGAACATCAGAACCGTTTATACTCCTGATAATATCAGCATATTTACCCGTTACATCTCTTTCAAGTCCATTTCCGAATATACCGTCTACTATCACATCGTATCCTTTTACACCTCCATCAAAGGATTTTTTTTCCAATATATTTATACCGAGATTTTCAGCTATGGAAATTTGAAGTTTATATTCTTCAGTGCCTTTACCGGGATCTCCCACAGGATAAATATCTGCCTGTATTCCCTTTTCATTTAACTGTCTTGCCGTTGCAACGGCATCCGCTCCGTTATTGCCATGCCCGCATACGCACAACACCCTGCCTGCTTCTTTATTCATCTCCTTTAATGTTTCGAGCACTACCCCTGTAACTGACAGAGCTGCTCTTTCCATCAGTACTATGCCGGGTATACCTGTTTTTTCTATAGAAAATTTGTCGATGGCTGCAGCCTGAGCTGCCGTATATATCCTGCGCATATATTTACTCCTGAAAAACCCACAAAAACGGCTGCCCCTCCTGACCTTGAGATCAGTGCGGCAGCCGTGCGTTACCGTAAGCCCGACAGATAATCACTGTCCCAGGGCTGCTCTGAAAGAGAGTGTCATAAGGCTCTCTGTCAGATTTACATTTTCTACTGTTACATCATCTCCCAGATGCAGATCAGTATGGGCAAAATTCCAAATCTGGCGTACTCCGTTGTCCACCAGTATCTGTGCCATCTTTTTAGCCTCACTTTTAGGTATGGCAAGTGCACCTATCTCTACATCATTGCTTTCTATAAAATGAGGCAACTCATCTATCATCTGAATCTTAAGGGGTCCCGCATCTCTTCCTTCAAGTTCTTTATCCACATCAAAAATGCCGATTATATGAAATCCTCTCTTCTTAAAAGACTTGTACTGTGCCAGTGCCTGCCCGAGATTGCCTGCTCCGAGCACCACTATGTTGTGCGCATTCCCAAGCCCCAGTATCTTTCCTATCTCATTATATAGAGAGCTGACATTGTAACCATACCCCTGCTGACCGAAACCTCCAAAATGATTCAGATCCTGTCGTATCTGTGACGCCGTGACCCTCATTCTGATACTCAGATCTCTTGATGAGATCCTTTGAATCCCCGAATCTACCAACTCGCCCAAATGACGATAATACTTCGGCAGCCTGTGAATGACGGCAGACGAAATCTTCTTTTTTGGTTTTAACATTTGTTCCTCCGAATAACTTCTTTATTTTGTATATTATATAACAATATTTTTTTTAAGTCAAAGGTACTTTTAAGGGAAATCTATAGGAAATCCGCGAAAAACAAGGCTTTTTTGCCATTTTATCGTTGACAAATATGTTTCAAGGGTTTATAAATAAGTGGTATAGACAAACATTCCAATTAAGGAGGAAATTTCGATGAACAAAAGTGAACTTATTGCATCTATGGCAGACAAGGCTGAACTTACAAAGAAAGACTCTGAGAAGGCTTTAGCAGCTTTTATCGAGACTGTTGAAGAGCAGCTTCAGAAGGGTGAGAAGATTCAGCTTGTAGGTTTTGGTACTTTCGAAGTTGCAGAAAGAGCTGCAAGAACAGGAAAGAACCCTCAGACAGGAAAAGAGATCAAGATCGCTGCTTCCAAGGCTCCCAAGTTCAAGGCCGGAAAAGCATTAAAGGATCTTGTTAACACCAAGAAAAAGAAGAAGTAATCTTTCTTACAATAAGTATACGTTTTTAAAAGGGCAGACAGTTTTTATGTCTGTCTTTTTAGTTAGAAAAAGGATCTGACATGGAAATAGAAAGAAAATTTTTAGTAAATACCTTACCCGGAGATTTGTCCTCTTTTCACAAGCGCATTATCGAGCAAGGTTATCTATGCAGGATTCCTGCCATAAGAGTAAGAAATGATAACGGTCGTTTTTTTTTCACACTGAAAAGCGGTGGGCTTGGCATGTCTCATGAGGAACTTGAGTCTGAAATACCCGAAGAGGCTTTCAAACATTTACTGAAAAAAACTGATGGCATTGTCATAAAAAAAGACAGATATGAGATTCCGTACGAAAGATATATCATCGAGTTAGATATATTTAAGGACGAGCTTGATGGTCTGATCATAGCCGAAGTAGAGTTCCCATCCGAAGAAGAAGCTTTGGATTTTACTCCGCCTGACTGGTTAGGAAAAGATATAACCGGAGACCCGAAATACACCAATAGCAATCTTAGCATGAAAGGCCCGATATGATATCTATTTTTGATAAGGAAAAAATACGCTCTTTTGCTTCCAGAGAAAAAATGGCGCTCAATTCATTGTGGAAATGGTGTCTGTTTGCTGCCGTTCTCGGTACAGGCATGGGTTTCTTAAGTGTCTTGTTTCATTTCCTTTTGGAGCAGGCCGCTCTTTTTAGAACCTCTTTTCCACTGGTGGTTCTTATACTTCCTTTTGCCGGCCTTGGTATAATAGCTCTTTACAGAATCACCGGAAACGGAAATGACAGCGGTACCAATCGTGTACTTTCCGCAATTCATTCAGGCAAAAACATCCCTTTGAGAGTTGCTCCTCTCGTATTTGCCGGTACTTTTATAACCCATATGTTCGGCGGATCCTCCGGACGTGAAGGTGCCGCCCTTCAGATAGGCGGTTCTATGGGGCACTGGCTGGGAGACCTTTTCAAACTGGACGAAAAAGATAAGCACATACTGATCATGTGCGGAATGAGCGCATGTTTTTCCGCCATGTTCGGCACTCCTGCTGCTGCCGCTGTTTTCTCTATGGAGGTTATAAGTGTAGGAGTTATGTATTATGCCGCCCTGGTACCATGTGTTATATCTGCTGTACTGGCCAGAGGAATAGCGAAAGCCATGGGGGTTGCTTCAACTTCATTCCCCATAGGACAGCTCCAGTCTATAGATATAACCATAGGGCTTCGTCTTATACTCCTTGGGGCAATATTTGCGGCAGCAAGTATACTTTTTATACTTGCCATGCAGACAGCCGGAGAAGCATTAAGACTGTTTTTTAAAAATCCATATATGAGAATATTTGTAGCCGGCTGGATCATCGTAGCACTAAGCTTTATCTTCGGACAGGATTGGCTGGGATCCGGTATAAATCTCATAAATGACAGCCTGGCCGCCCCTTGCGGCTGGTATGTGTTTCTACTAAAGATACTTTTCACATCTCTTACCCTTGGCTCAGGCTTTAAGGGCGGCGAAATCATTCCTTCTTTTTGTGTCGGTGCCACACTTGGCAGCTTTATTGCTCCTGCGCTCGGGCTTCCTGTAGATGTATGTGTAGCCTGCGGTATGGTAGGCGTTTTTTGCGGAGTGACCAACAGTCCCATCACTTCACTTATAATCGCCGTAGAGATGTTTGGTACGGGACCCATATATTATTGCATAATTACTATAGCTGTCAGTTATCTCCTGTCCGAATATTTCAGTCTCTATAAAAGCCAGCGTATAGTATACTCAAAATACAAAACATCATATATCAACCACCGGTCAGAATAAATGAAAGGACATTTCAGATCATATCCTCCACCAACAGCTGAATGCTTTTTATCCCGTTAAATTCATTTATCTCGGGATAATACAGTATGGATACCTTTTGTCCTATTGATGGGACCTCTGTCTCGTCACGCAGAAATCTTATTGCCTCCACGGTTTTCCCCCGTGGAGTTTTTAATTTTAGCCTTAAAACATTTTTATTTGCGCCTAAAACACGCAAATCCTCTATAACAAGTTCTTTATCTGCAAACACCGGCTTGGGGTTGGCTTCTCCAAATGGTGCAAGGATTTCAAATTCTTTAATCAGTTCCATATCAGGATAATCAGCATACATAGGGACATCAATCCATATTTTTTCCTTCAACTGATCCTGTGTAAATGAAGCATTTTCATTTAGGCGCTTCCTGAACTCGTCTATATTTTCCTTTGGCATAGACAATCCTGCCGCTTTGGCATGTCCTCCGAATTTTGTCAGGAGATCTGCACATGCTGTTATTTCTTCATTCATAACATATCCGTCTATAGATCTTCCCGAACCTTTTACACTTCCGTCACCGGCATCTGTAAGGACAAAAACCGGCCTGTAAAAACACTCTTTAAGTCTGCCTGCTACTATCCCGGCCACAGCTTCGTGACATTCCGGCAGATATACTACTATCACGTCATCCTTGCTCTTTGCGACCTCGTCTTTTGCCATACGGGTCATTTTTTCAGTCATACCTTTACGGCTTGAATTAAGTTCACACAATTCCTTTGCGGTATTCATCGCTTTTTGCATATCATTTTCCAGGAAAAGCTCTACTGCCATTTTGGCATTTGCAAGACGTCCTGCCGCATTCACACAGGGTCCCACCACAAATCCTATATGATATGAATTAATTCTTTTCCCAATAAGACCCGTGGTCTCAAGGAGCGCATACAATCCTTTATTAAATTCCCTGCTGTCGGTGTCACTTTTGGTCTCACATTCATTTATAAGCTCAAGCCCGGCTTTTACGATTATTCTGTTTTCGTCCTTTAAGGGAACCACATCACCTATGGTAGCTATAGCCGCAAATTTGGCAAGCTCATTCAACGTGTCAGGATCCGTATCCATGGCACAGGCCAGTTTAAATGCAATACCGGCGCCACAGGGCTCACGAAACGGATAATCGCACCCTTTCTGTTTGGTATCAACCACCGCATCTGCCGGAGGTAAATGATACTTTCTTATCCCGCCTTCTTCGGTAAAAGGAACTTCATGATGATCTGTAATGATCAAGTCAAGCCCCATCAGCTTTGCATATTCAGCCTCTTCGAAAGCTGCTATTCCATTATCACAGGTAATGATCAAGTCTACACCGTCGGCTCCTGCATCATCTATAATCCTTTTATTAATACCGTAACCGTCTGTTTCCCTGTCAGGTATATCATAACTGACCTCCGCTCCCATACTCTTAAAGGCTTTGTAGAGTATAACAGTTGCACAGACACCGTCCATGTCATAGTCTCCGACTATCCTTATATGCTTACCCTCTGCTATAGCCTCATCCAGCATCATCACCGCTTTTTCCATATCCTTCATCATAAAAGGATCATACATATCCGCGGCAGAACTATAAAGAAATCTTTTTATATCATCTTTTTCTGTTATATCCCTGTTTCTGATAATTCTTGCAGTTACCGGACTAATATTGAACTCACGTCCTATGGCTTCAAAATCGGCTTTTTTTGTATGAACCATCCACTGAGCCTGTGTCATCCCTTTACCTCCGCTGCTTTGAGCATTATAGCGCACTCAACCCTCTTTTTTTGCATTTCACATCCTATAGGATAATTGCCGTTTATATCACCTGTAAAATTATAGGCATTTGCCGCACATCCCCCGCTGCAATAAAACTTGGCAAAGCAATCCTGACAATCCGGTTTTGTGTATACATTGCTTTTATGAAACTCTGAACGAAGAGATGTATTTACAACACCTTCATCCACATTTCCCATCTTCATGTCTTCATTGCCTGCAAACTGGTGACATGGATAAAGATCACCGTTCGGAACTACTGAAAGATATTCACATCCGGATCCGCATCCCTGAAGTCTCTTTATAACGCATGGTCCGCCCTCCAGATCAATCATAAAATGAAAGAAATTAAAGCCTTCTCCTCTCTTTGATCTGTCCGCCATCTCTTTTGCCAGTTCATCGTACTGCTCTAAGATCCGGGGCAGATCCTCCTGTCTTATAGCATAATCCTCTGATTCGGGAGCCACAACCGGCTCTACGGAAACCTGTTTAAATCCCTGATCTGCCAGATGCAGTACATCCTTGGCAAAGTCAAGATTGTTACGCGTAAATGTGCCTCTTACATAGTACCTTTCCTGTCCCCTGCTCTCCGCCACTTTTTTATATTTCGGCAGAATGGTGTCGTACACACTTGCATCTGTCTTTTTGTTTCTAAAGGGACGCATGCGGTCATTTACTTCCTTGCGCCCATCTATACTTAAAACAACATTTGACATTTCCCTGTTTATGTATTCCAGCATCTCATCATCCAGCAAAAGACCATTGGTAGTCAGGGTAAACCTGAAAATCTTGTCTGTCGTTTTTTCAAGTTCTCTTCCGTAAGCCACTATCTCTTTTACAACTCCCATGTTCATAGTAGGCTCGCCTCCGAAAAAGTCCACCTCCAGGTGCTTTCTTGTTCCTGAATTTTTCACAAGAAAATCCAGGGCTTTTTTCCCTGTGGTAGCGCTCATCATCTCCCTATCCCCATGATACTCGCCCTTTCCCGCAAAACAATATTCGCATGCCAGATTACAATCATGGGCAATATGAAGGCACAAGGCCTTTACAACTATAGGCCTGCTGTCAAAAGATTTCAGACGGGGCATATACACGTCCTTCGTAAACAAACGTCCCTCTTTTTCCAATTGACAAACTTCTTCATAAGCCTCTGATATCTCTTCTTCCTGATAAGCGTCCTTGAATTTTTCTCTGATCTCAGACTCCGAAAGATCTTTGAATACGTTTACAATATCATATACAAGCTCATCCACCACGTGAATCGCACCGCTGTTTACATCCATTACAATATTGTATCCGTTGTTTTTAAATGCATGTACCATTATTCTCTCCCCCACCTAAAGGAAAAGCAACCTACACTTCTGCAAACAGATGCAAATGTGTACGTTGCTTTTTTAAGTGTATCCTAAAATTTTAAAGATTACTTATTTTCTTCGTTCTCACAGTTCTGATTACCTACTGTGCATGATGTCTTGCATGCTGACTGGCAAGATGTCTGGCACTCGCCGCATCCGCCATGCTCAAGAGTGTCATTCAATACGCGATCGTTGATTGTAGTAATGTGCTTCATTTTTTTCTCCTTTGCAGATAACTTGTAATAACTTTCCGAAAAATTATACCATATACACAAAAAAAGTAAAAGTATTTTGTATATGTTGATTTTGTGCGTTACGACAAGGATTGACGTTTTACTGATATTTAGCTACGAAAATACCGGTATAAATGAGTTTAGCATCATATCTGTGCTCTCCATATACCTGGGATTGTGGCTCCATCCGTCGGCGATCTTCAAATATAGTTTCCGCTGTCCGGTCTGCTCATTTTTTACATAACTGTAACCATAACACACCACATGATGTGATCCGTACGGCTTATCAAAACGAAGTTCAAGATAAGCCATTCCGCCGGCATTCAAACATTTTATAAAATTTTTTTCTGTGGCTCTCTTTCCCCTGTTTACCGTCACATTTTCTATATCAAACTCCTTAAGGGCAGCCTTTATATAGCTTCCGGCCTTATGATCAAATGTACCGCCAAACATCTTCATAAAATCCGTATTCCAGTAAATCCTTTTTTTCATTCCCAGATCAGCTACCCGCAGGAATACTTCATTTTCGGGAAATGTCTGGCCTCTTTCTTTCAAAACAGTCAGTAAAACATTAGTAACGGCTGTAGGTCCGCAGTGCTTTACAAAACCTCTGTCCAATACAGCAAACTGGGATGTGGTACAATAGGAAGCATTTTCTCCCCATCTGTCCATATACTCATCCTGAACAAATAATGCGCCAAATTTTTCTCCGGCATGAATCGCCGGATTTTCTATCAGCTTATTCTTATCCACATGCTCTCCCGACAAAAATCATTCTGAATGCTACCGTCTGAACAAACCGAACAACCCTCTTTTTTTCTTTTTGGGACGGTCATAGTCCTCATACTCATCATCGTCATAGTAACGATCATCCCGGTCATCCTCATCGTCGTCATAGTAACGATCATCCCGGTCATCTTCATTTTCGTCATAATAACGGTTGTCCTGACCGCTTTCACCGTCGTCAAAATACCGGTCATCCGTTTCATATGAAGTTATATCTGACCCCTCCGATCGTGCGGATATATCCTGAACATTATCCGAATCCTTTAGTCCGTATAATTCTTCAAAACTGAGTCCGTGTCCGAGGTTTTCAAGATCTGCAAATGATGCTTCCCTGTGTTCGGGAACATCAGCTGTTTCATTTATTTGCGTCTTATCCGTATCGTACCCGTCAGCTGACATGTCATTACCGGAAGATTTACCAAAGACTTCTTCTTCCCCATCTTCTCCGAGGAAGTCGTCCAAATCGATCATGTCCTCATCGTCAGTACCTCCGGACAAGATCTGACTCTGCCCCTGCGAAGTTTGTTCTTCAAAGTTTACGGTTTCTTCCTGAGCCGTAGGTATTTCTTCCTCATAAAGATCTTCATCTTTGTACGCTTCAGGTATCTGATCCCGGTCTGTTACCTGCTTTTCATCATCATATGCTTCAGCTTCAGCTGTAGCGGACGCTTCTCCCTCATAAGGTTCTTCGTCTTTGTATGCTTCAGGTATATGATCCCTGTATGCCACCTGCTCTTCACCATATGGGTACTCTTCAGCAACTGCAGGCACTTCTTCCTCATAAAGATCTTCATCTTTGTACGCTTCAGGTATACGATTCTGATCTGCTACCTGCTCTTCACAATATGCGTCCTCTTCAGCAACTGCGGGCACTTCTTCCTCATAAGAATCTTCGTCCATATACGCAGCGGGAATATAACCTCCACCCTGTTCATAAACGTCATCTTCTTCTACTTCTGCGCTGTAATAATCATCGTCAGGAATCTCCACATCAAATAACGCATTTACAAATGCATCCGAATTGAACTTCTGAAGATCCTGTATCTTCTCGCCTACACCGATATATTTTACGGGAATGCCATATTCTGCCTGGATAGCGATTATAATTCCACCCTTTGCAGTACCGTCCATCTTGGTCAGGATAATACCGGTAATATCAGCCACTTCTTTAAATTCTTTAAGCTGCATAAGTGCATTCTGGCCGGTAGTGGCATCCAAAACGATCAGGTTTTCCCTGTATACATCAGGATACTCTCTTTCGATGATACGGTCTATCTTAGACAACTCATTCATAAGATTTTTCTTATTGTGAAGTCTTCCCGCTGTATCTGCTATAAGTACATCCACATCCTTGGCCTTGGCCGACTGTACTGCATCATAAATTACAGCCCCGGGATCTGCCCCTTCGTTTTGGGCAATAACAGGCACCCCTGCTCTTTCACCCCATATCTTAAGCTGGTCAATAGCTCCGGCACGAAAAGTATCTGCAGCCGCAAGAAGGACTTTACGTCCCTTTCCGGAAAGAGATGCTGCCAGCTTACCTACAGATGTAGTCTTTCCAACGCCATTTACTCCTATAATGAGAAGTGCAGACTTCTGGTTTTCATAATCATACGCATTCTCGCCCAGGTCTATTTTTTCTTTTATAGTTTCTATAAGCAGAGACCGGCACTCTTCGGGGTCCTTTATCTTGGCCGCCTTAACCTTATCCTTAAGCTCATCGAGAATTTCTTCTGTGGCACGCACACCCATATCGCCCATGATCATAACTTCTTCAAGTTCGTCATAGAAGTCATCATTTATAGCCTTATGGCCTGAGAAAATATTGTCGAATCCGGCGACAATGTTCTGTCTGGTCTTGGAAAGACCTTCCTTTAAACGTTTAAAAATATTCATAACTCTATACTTCTTTTTTCCTTCCCCTGGTGTATTTAATTACTCAGATACAGTCTGACAAAGCAATCGTAAAATCTGCCATAACATGATTCCAAATATAATAATGACCATCCGGATAATCCTGTTTTACCGGTTCAGCTCTACTGAAACCAGTGTGGATATACCCTTCTCCTGCATAGTTATACCGTATAAACGGTCTGCCGCTGCCATAGTTCCCCTACGATGGGTTATAACTATATACTGTGTATTTCCTGCCAACTGGCCAAGAAATCCTGCAAAACGCCCTACATTGGCATCATCCAATGCCGCCTCAATCTCATCCAGAAGACAGAATGGCGATGGCTTCAGATTCTGGATAGCAAACAACAATGCTATAGCGGTCAGTGCCCTTTCTCCACCGGAAAGCTGCAGCATATTTTGGAGTTTTTTACCGGGCGGCTGTGCCACAATAGCCACATCCGCCTCAAGCACATCAACTCCTTCTTCCAGTTCTACACTGCCTTTCCCTCCACCAAACAGTTTCTTGAAAACCTGAGAAAACTCTCTGTTAATATCTTTAAACTTAATCTCAAACTGCTCTCTCATTCCTTTGTCCAGGTCTGTGATAATATCTTTAAGAGATTCAGTGGCCTTAACAAGATCATCATGCTGACCCGACAAAAACTCATATCTGGTATTTGTTTCTTTGAACTCCTCTATGGCATTTACATTTACATCCCCAAGTTTTTTGATCCCATCCTTAAGACGTTGGATCTGTCTGTTTATATCAGCCAGATCCGTAAGTGACTCATCCTTAAACTCAGACGCGTAGGAATAAGTAAGCTCATACTCTCTCCACATATAATCAGTGAGTTCTTCCATAGCTGCATCCAGCTTTTCTTTACGGGCATTTAATCTGAACAATTCCTTATCCAGCGCACTGATCGTTTCGGAAATAGCCTCACGTTTGGCAAAAAATGATTTATGAGATTCGCTTAGTTCTTCTCTTTTTGCCTTTACCTCTTCCCTTTCCTTTTGCAGTTCCTCAATACGTGAAACGGCCTTTTCCATAAGCGCTTTTGTTTCACCGGATCTGCTGTTTCTTTGGGTAAGGAGACTGCTAAGTTCTCTTTCCTTATCCAAAAGTTCCTGCAGTTCTTTAACAAGCTCATCTTTTTCCGTCTTAAGAGCCCGTATCTTTTCCTCCAAAAATCCGTCTTTTTGCAGGGTTGATGAAAATGTGATCTTTAGTTCCTCTATTCCTGAGGATATCTCTTCAAGCCTGTTGTTTTTTGATCTGTTTTCTCTTTCTCTGTCTTCACCCAGGGTTTTAAGTGTTCTTTCTCTTTCCTCAAGATCTTTTAACTCATCTCTTCTGATGACAAGATCTTTTTCAATCTTTTCCAGATCCTCTTTGAGTTTCTTTGATCTTTCATCGCTGTCACGACGTTCTACAGAGAATTCTTCTCCCTTTTCCTTTGCGACTTTCAGATTTATGCCTGCAGTATTTCTCTCAATACCTGCATTTACCAATTCTTCCCCGGCCGCATCAAATCCGGATTTCAATTCTTCCTTTACCTTTATATGATTTTGGATCATTTCCTCAAGAGATGCGATCTCCTTCTCAAGAGAATCTATGCTTTTTTCAGATTCGGTTATTCTGCGCCGCCTGGAAAGAAGATTTCCCGCATGACGGAACGCACCACCGGTAAGTGACCCTCCCGGGCTTAAGCTTTCACCTTCAAGAGTGACTATACGCAAAGAATACGACTTTTTCCTGGCCAGCACTAAAGCATTGTCTATATTATCCACTACCAGTGTAGAACCAAGAAGATAATCCCTTAATACATCAAATCTGCTTTCCGCAGTAACAAGCCCCGCAGCCACCCCAATAACTCCTTTTTCTCCGGAAAAAGAAGCTATATCCAGTGTCTTTCTTGGCTTTATGGCATCCAACGGCAAAAAAGTAGCTCTTCCTCCCCTTTCACGCTTCAGAAAAGCAATAAGTTCCTTTGCCTTACTTTCCGAATCGGTGACTATGTGCTGCAACGCACCGCCAAGTGCCGTTTCTATAGCTGTCTCATATTCGGATTTTGTCTTTATGATATCCGCTACAGCACCAAGAACTCCGCTTTCATTACTCTTTTGTCCCATTATTTTCCGGATACTTTCAGAATATCCTTCATAACGTTCGGTAACAGCTTTCAATGCATTCAGATCCGAGGTCTGTTTTACAAGCTCCGTCCTTATATCATGAAGCTTTCCCGCATCTTCAGCTTCTTTTGACTGAATCTCCTGCAGCTTAACAGTCAGTTCTTCCTTTAGCTTAACCGCATCATTTACCCGTTTTACCGCCGCCTCATAGGCTGCATTGGCTTCTTCTATCGCAGCCTCGTGCCGGCTGTATTCTCCCGCTCTTCGCCCTGCATCTTCTTTTTCTTCCTCGATTGAATCAAGGATAATTTTTTTGCGGTACTCCAGCTGGCCTATAAGACTCTTCTTTTCGGACTGCTTGCTTATGCATTTTATAACGCTATCCTGCCCCTGCAGATTCTCCCTTATGAGATCATCTGATTCTTTCTTGATACGATCACGTTCATCCTCAAGCGTCTTTTGTTTAACATTAAACTCTTCTATAGAAGATGCCAGACCCACACGTTCTTCTTCAATCTCTTTTATGGCTTCTTCTTTTTCGGGAATGGCTGTTTTTAACTTTTCCACAGCCTGTCTGGCTGATTCAATATTTTCATTTACGGATCTGATCTGCTCCGTAAGAACGCCCATTCCTGAAGAATACTCCTGGGTAACTTTGTTCAACTCCTGTGTTTCTTCATTGATCTCTTCTTCTTTTGCATTCAGTTTTTCCAGGCTTTCTTCAACCCTTGAATACTCCTCTCTGGTGGCTTCATATTCATCATTTGCTCTTTTAAAGTCATCGTCTGCAATCCTAAGCTTTTCCTCCAGTTCTTCCAGTTCCTTTCCGGTAATGTCACTACGGAGTATAAATGCATTGCAGTCATATTTTTTCAGTTCTTCCTTGAGATTAAGGTATTCTTTCGCCTTGTCTGACTGCTCTTTTAAAGGGCCAACACGTGTTTCCAGTTCGGATAAAATATCACTTACCCTTACAAGATTGTCATTTTCTATAGCAAGCTGTTTAATAGCTTTTGTTTTTCTTCGTTTGTATTTTACTATACCTGCCGCCTCATCGAAAAGTTCCCTTCTCTCATCAGCCCTTCCGCTAAGTATTTTATCTATACGCCCCTGTCCTATAAGGGAGTACCCCTCTTTTCCGATACCTGTGTCATAAAAAAGTTCTTCAATATCCCTCAAACGACAGCTGTTTCCATTTATACGATATTCACTTTCTCCGGATCTGAACACCTTTCTTGTGACCGTTACTTCGTCATATTCAACAGGGAGCTTCTTATCTTTATTGTCAAATGTTATGGATACAGAGGCAAATCCTACCGGCTTGCGGGCTTCTGTTCCGGCAAATATAACATCTTCCATCTTGCCGCCTCGAAGCTGCTTGGCGCTCTGTTCTCCCAAAACCCATTTCACGGCATCGGACACATTACTTTTTCCGGATCCATTGGGTCCTACTATACCTGTTATGCCGTTTTGAAATTCAAAAACCGTTTTACCCGCAAAAGACTTAAATCCCTGTATCTCCAAACTTTTTAAAAACATTTATCCCTTTTTCCTTTAACAAAATAAGCGCCTCATAGGCACATTTCTGCTGAGCCGCCTTTTTGGAATGCCCTTTCGCCCTGAGGCAGAAAAACTCAGGAGATCTGACTTCCATAGTGAATTCTTTTTCATGCTGTGGCCCTTCCTCGGCTATCTCTTCGTATATAAGTTCACGCCCCAGCGTCTGCATAACCTCCTGCAGGTTTGACTTGCTGTCGTAAAAAAGCCTTTTGTTATCTATATCAGACAAAATATATTTCATAATGAAGCTTTGAGCCTCTTTTATTCCGGAATCCAGATAAATGGCACCTATAAGCGCCTCTAATGCGTCTGATATTATGGAATCACGATGTCGTCCGCCTGTAGCCTCTTCACCTTTTCCAAGAAGCAAATAATTTTGGAGTTCGAAGTCTCTGGCACATGCAGCAAGCGTGGGTTCACATACTATGCTTGCCCTGTATTTAGTCATTTCGCCTTCTTTCATATCCGGGAAACTTTCGTAAATAAAACGGCTTGTAACCAATTCTAAAACTGCATCGCCCAAAAACTCCATCCTTTCGTTATTTGGTGCCTCTGCACCATTTGTCTGCTTTTCTTCATTAGCAAAGGAGCTATGGGTAATAGCCGTACGAAGAATATCCGCATTTTTAAAAACATAGTCTATACGCTTCTGCAA
>CAMOUW010000040.1 GCA_946626755.1 uncultured Clostridia bacterium | reverse complement strand
TACCATTTGAATCTTGAACATACCATTTGTTGTCTATCTCCCTGTAGCCTTTCCAGCCCACAAACTTGAAACCCTTTTTAGAAAAACCTAACTCGGATATAGTCAACGTCTTCGTCCATGTCCCATAATCAACTACCGTTTTCTTTGACGATGCCGCACTGCTTTCATCCAAATGATAATTCACCGTAAACCTGGTGGACGTATAGTAAACATTCACCTCATAATCTTTGGTGTTTACAGTCACCGTCTTAGCAGGAACAGTCTTTTGTGTATGAGAATATCCTTCGATATCGGGAACCGTAAACTCAGGGATCGTTCCTTCAGCCTGCCAGTCTCTTACCACTACAGTCTGTCCGTTAGCGTCCTTATAGACCTCACGGGTAAATTTGACTCCCTTTGCCTCAGAGCCCTTTATCTTCTTGCCTGTGTCTTTGTCTATAAAGTTTACCCATCTCCAGACAGTTTTTTCTTCTGTTGTAACATTGGGATTCTTTGTGTATACGACCTCTTCGACAAAATCGTTTGATGTGGGTGTTACCTTGCGCCCCTTAACAACAGTCCTGTCAACGGTATAGCCCTCAAGCGCCTCAACATTTATGTCCTTAAAGGTATACTCCATAGTGTTAGGAGAACCCGCCGGGAATGTCACACTGTCAGTATATGTCTTAAACTGTGACTTATTACCGTTTACGTCTTTCTTAAAGTACTTTACGGTCCTGGTAACAGTCTTTGCCTGCTCAGTGCCGCTGTTTGTGTTTATCACAAGGTAAATGTCATGAGCCTTGGGAGGATTGTTGTATGAGCCAGAGGCCGCTGGCACATTGTTATCCTCAGGCTCCCAGGGCGACCATGCGCCGGTGTCATAATCCTCAAGGAATGAAGTCGCAGTCGCGGCAGGGAAGCTTACAACCTGATCCTTGTCCAGAAGAGGATAGGACTGCTGGCCAACGGAGCCTATCTTCTCTTTTCTTCCGTCACTGTATTTTTTGTAGATATTTATTTCTCTTGTGACACTTACGGCATTTGCAGCCTCTGCTACTACAGCCGTCTGAGGCAGCACCATAGGCACTGCAGTTGCGGCACCTGCACTTAAAAGAGCGAGCCCCATTATTCTTGCTTTTAATCCGAATTTTTTTTTCATAAGTCCTTTACTCCTATATATTACTACTATATTTCTTTATGTATCTAAAGCTCCTAAAATAATTATTTTTTCCCGAGATAAGCCTTCCAGAACTTCTCACCGGACAACTCTGCCCTTGCATCCTTGTATTCCTGAATTATCTTTTCACCCTTCTTTTCATAATTCTTAATAATAGTTTCAAATCTCTTTTTAAGCCGCTCATATTCGTCTTTGTCTTTCTTGTATATGATATACGTGTCATTTGCCCAATCAACAGCTATGACCTCATCCATTTTGTAGACCTTGCTCGGCCAGGTACCCCAACCGTAAGGTATCACGCCAATCTTTTTCTTGTTGTATTTTCCGAATCCGCTTTTGCTACCGTACATTGTTTTTTCATTTACATTTCCGGTAGAGCTTGCCTTTTTCGTATCAGCTGTATCCTGAAGATTGCAGGTTTCTTCATATTTCTCCATATCGCTATCACTTAAAGGCTCAGCCTGGTATAATCTTTCGAAGTCTATCTTTGCACGTATCTCAGGATTGATGGGTTTAAGCTTATTATCCTGTGCTTTTTTCTCTTTCATATTGGCTTCGCCATTTGTCTTTTTGTAAAAATCAGGTCCTTTAAGGAAGTCCTCGACGGCATCAAGGAAAAATGAAGCGCCCTTGTAATCGTATTTTCGCATCTCTTCCCAGAAGTTATCTACTATATTTCCTATCATGTCTATTTCATTCAAATGCTCATTGATAGCACAAAGCATCAGCTTATTTCTCACAGTAAGATAGAAGTCAAGAGAGGCAGAGAATCTTCCTTCAAAGCCTTCGTGCCATATACACAGACCATTCATGGTTATAATCTTTGCCTTATTTCTGAGTGAATACTCTATATCATCACCTCTGAAAAATACAGGAAGAGGCAGGTTCTCCAAGGTCGCCACAGTTGTCGGTACACAACAGAACCAAAATGCGGCAAAGCGGTTTGGTATACTGTCATTTATCTCTTCGTTGTTTATGATCACATCCCACAGATTCAAGTCAAAGTTAGTATTTAACGATTCATTATTACCAAGATTGTTAAGCCAGCCTGTATTCTCATGCTGTATATTAGGCTGACCCGTCTTAAGCATAGCTCCGCTTATAAAGTAATCTTTATACTCATCCTTGATGACTTTCAGGAAATTACATAGTTTTTTAAAGCTGTCAGGTATGAATACCACATCATCATCCATAAACAGGATATGAGTCACATCCCCATCACCACGTATTGATTCCATCTGTCCTCTGGCAAATCCGCCTGCGCCGCCTACATTGGGATTGGGAATAATCTTGATATGCTCGTCAAGGTCATCAGGTGGAACCACGCTACGTCCGTTATCTATTATATACCAGTAAAAATTATCTTTATATTCCGGTTCTTCAAGAAGCTGTTCCGAAAGAAGCTCTATATTTCTTTCTATAAAGCTTTCTTTCTTAAATGTAGTCGTAACCATGGATATAAGCGGATTATTTACTTTAGACATATCTACTTCCGTAACATAACCTGCTTTAAAAATCTTAAAATCCCTGCGTGCGTTTATGCCAAAGGATATAAGGCTGCTCTGCATCCCCTTCGGATACTTTATGATGATCTCCTCTTTTTCTGCAATATCAAAAGAATATTCACCAAGCCACTCTTTTTGATAGCCCACTTTACTTTTAAAGTGACCGAAAAGATTAATATCAAAAGCCCCTTTTACTTCAAGTCTGAGATATACATTATCTACATACGTATATTTCTTCCATTTCTCAAGAGAAAATGCATTAAAATAGGTAAAAAAGTCGTAGAAATTATTATTTATAAAGGAATACGATGTAGTCTTTTCTTCCTCGCTTTTTCCAAAGATTATCCGACCTGCACTTCGATAATACATGTTTTTGGTAACTTCAATCTCTATCTCTCCGGGAAGTACCAAATCCTGAAGGGTAACTATCTGTTTGTCGCCTTCATGATGAAGTCTTGATTTCTCTACACGCTTTTTAAAGTCTGAAATCCATGTACATATTCCACTGACGCTTATTTGTTTTTCTTTGGATCTTAAAACACTATATCCGCTTTTGAACTCATTGTCAGGCTCAAACAGTATGTCATAATTAAATTCAGAAGCCGGTATGCAGTAAAAAAAGCCGGGTATAAAACTGTCTTCAAAATCGCCGCATTCGTTTTCTATTACATTTACCCAAATCCCCATATCCAGGTCTTTTATTTTATTTAAGCTATTAATGACGGACTTGTTCTTTGCATCATTGTCCATTATCGCATAAGACATGATGTTCTGCTTTTCGTCTCTGAAAACCTCGCCGATCAACTCGTAATCAGCGTAATTGTCTTTTAGCAGGCTTAAAAACACATACAGCCTCTTAAAGCTGTCTGCATGAAGAACTGCCGCTTCGTCTGCCACTACAACATAGTCGCCGGCAAGCTGCGTTTTTTCAAGATCCTCCGTTTTTTGGATGATATGTATCTTGTCTGATGAATAATCAGAACTTAAATTTTCTCCAATATCAAAAATAATCCAGTCAAAATGACTGCTGAACCCCTTTTTTTCAAATATCTCTTCCTTAATAAGTGAGATGTTTTTATAGAAACCTGAATTATCCTCTGTAATATTTGTCACTATAGATATCTCAACACTTTTCTGTATGTCTTCATCTATGTCCACAGCATAATATGCGTCATATACATAGGTATCATTGTGAACGCCTATACCAAATGCCACAACATCGCTTTTCATGGTCTTGGGGATCGGGATAACTATTATAGTTTTCTCGTTTATATCATAAAAATATCTTCCTGCCCACTCTTTTTGATAATTGTTTTCCCGGGGAAGATGCCCAAATATATCCAGATTAAACTTGCCCTTAACTTCCAAGACAAGAAAATATTTTTCTGCTTTTGTGTATTTGCGCCATTTACCTACAGGCAACGAATTAAAATATGTCAGAAAATCAAATCCAACTCCCGCATTGAGTTTTGCCGCCCCGTCTTCCACCGTCTGAATGGGTACATCACTTCTGCAATACATGGGAATCAACGGTTCCAACTCTACATAGTTATTGAATTTGATGTCCTGTATTTTTTTTAACGACATAATTTGGTTTAAATCCTTTCTTACAAGTATTAATAGTGCAATGTCAAACGTTTATCCAAAAAAAGCCTAATACTGCAAAATGTATATTCTTTGCAATTGTACTAAAAAAATCACATTTATGTCAACCGTCTTTTTTTAACACCCCATTCAATTACAGGGTCTGATATTGATACCTCTGCCTGCGTGTTACAGTTTTGACTCCGAAAAAAAAGCCGTGAAAAATCCGGATCTTTCCTCTTTTCACAGCCTGTTTTTACTACTTTTTATCTGTTTTTATATCGATAAATAAACGTTACTATGTCACGTCTCTTACACTGACCCTCCGGTGCAAATTCATTATTTGTACCTGTTGCTATGCCATTTTCCTGCGCCCATAAAATAGCTTTGTAAGAGTATCTTGAACTGTCATATACATCATAAAAGCTACTATACATATTTTTAGGTGAAGGCTTTCCGGCTGAACGCCAAAGCATAGTAACTATTTGTTCGCGTGTACAAACGCCCTGAGGATAAAACATTCCTTTACTACCGGTGATAATACCCTTTTCCGTACCCCACATGATCGCTTTATAAGAATATCTTGAACTGTCTTTAACATCGCTGTAGGCACTCTTCATATTTTTAGGAGCAGGCTTGCCTGCCATCCTCCACAAGAATGTTATAGCCTGCTCACGGGTACAGTTTTCTGCCGGTAAAAAACTTCCATCGGAACCGGTCGCTATGCCATTCACCGTCGCCCAGTAAACAGCATTAAAATACCAACTGCCCGGATCAGTCACATCCGAATAAAGCCCTGTTGCTGTTGTGGCTTTTTCTATCTTCCATTTTTGTTTATCATCACCTGTGAATTCCCATACATTAACTTTTGTACCATCAGCATTTTTACCATAGGCTACATCAAGATAGTATCCCCACAGATTACGTATGTAATAATAACCGCCTCCGGCATCCTCAAAAAACCAGGTCTGGGTTTTATTCATAGTTTTATCAGACTGTATGGCATTTCCCATTGTATTGGCATTTGGTGTATCCACAAGTTTGTTAGATCTTACATTTGTGATGTAGTTGGCTCCTATAGCGTTATTCCAGCCAATATTAAAAATCTGCGCCCCGGTATTATTCTGGGTATAAATATCAAGGGCAGCCCCGGAATTCAGACTTCCTCCGCCAACATCCAATACTTTATTCCCAATCTTTGAACGGATTATATAGTTGCCTGAAGATATTTTTGTCTTTTCTTTTCCGGACACTTTTGTATATTTCCACTTTTGGGCATTAGATCCGTTATATCCGTATACTTTTACATTGGTACCCTCATCGTTTTTGGAATTGTCCACATCCAAATAGTAATTGAAAAAGTTCCTGGCGTATACATAACCGTTTCCGGCATCTTCAAAAAGCCAGTTCTGACCGTCCATGTCGCTGTACTTGTACTGCTTTACATTATGCATTCCCGGGGTATTGGTATCTGTTTGGACATATTTACCTGAAAGGTTTCGCATGTTATAGCCTGTATTTTTTTGGTTTTTACCTATGTAAAAAATCTGTCCGCTCTTACCCGTTGGCGATAACATACGGATATTGGCATTATCCGCTTTGCTGTTTCCTTCTACATCCAGAAACTTGTTACCCACTGCAGAATTTATAATATAGTAGCCTGCCGGTATGGATGCAGGTTTCCCCGGAGAAATACGTGCAGTCGGAAAATCAGGACGTATTATATAACTAAAACTGCGCTGCCCGTTAACATATCGTATAGCTCCGTATAACTGATTTGACCAGTTATACTCTATACATTTATATCCATCACTGTTTACTTCAAGAATAATCCCCACATGTCCGGCCCCATAGGCTCCATATGTATTACCATCATATATGAATATATCTCCTGACTGGGGCACGGTATTATTATTATATCGCTTCCATCCTGACGGAAGATTAGCTGTAGCATACTTTGATGCCCCTACTGCAGGAAGATACTGTCCGAGATAATTAGCATACATTTGAATCAAATCTGTACACTGTACCCCCGCAAAGCCATCATAATCTTTCCCGATATTCACCTGGCTTTTGGCCCATTCGATCGCCTGTTCTCTTGTTTTTCCGGAAGTAGACGCCTGAACCTCCTGTACTCCTATTTCCGAAAGACCGGCCGCAAATGGAATAGCGGTAGTTATGGCAGAAACTGAAATCGCTATAAGAGGAATCCTGATTATCTTTTTCTTTTTCATTTCACACCTTCCTATATTAAAAAACATAAAATCACTTTTGTCTTATACTGTATACCCTTTGTTTTTCAGATAACAACTCCGTTCTTTATCTTATAAGTTTTATATTTCCCTGTAAAATCACTCTTCCAACGTCCTTTCACAACATAATACTTTTTGCTTGAATTCCATACCGATGCTATCCCGGTATATGTCGGATCATAACGCCCTTTTTTTACATATACCGTGTTACCGGTAGTACTCTTTACTACACCGGTGAAACCTGTATTGTATCTTCCATTTTTTACAAATACCCAGTTGCCTGTAGTACTTTGTGCTACACCTGTATATTTGTCATAAAATCTTCCGTCTTTTACAAAAACCCAGTTGCCTGTAGTACTTTGTGCTACACCTGTATATTTGTCATAAAATCTTCCGTCTTTCACAAAAACCCAGTTGCCGGTGGTACTTTGGGCCACCCCTGTATATTTGTTGTCGAACTTCCCTTTTCTGACAAAAACCCAGTTGCCTGTAGTACTCCGTGCAACCCCTGTATACGTGTAGTCTGCTTTTCCGTTTTTAAAGAACGTCCAAATGCCATCATGTTTTTTTACACCGGTAAAGCTCTCAATCGTTTTGCTGTTTAATACACTTGAACTTCCTGCAAAATCAGGCCTGATAACCCCCCAATATTTTACATCTCCGGAATAAGTATACTTTGAAGTCACTCTTACCACATAACTGCTACTGTTCCAGTTTTGATGATACGTTGAATAATCAGACTCATATATAGCGACATGACCATATCCGCCATAGCCGCCTGTATAAATAAGAATATCACCCTTTTGGGGCTGAACTCCCTTATGACGTTTCCACCCGGATGGCAATGTATTATTTACGTAATCTTTCCCATTTCCGTTAACCGCTTTTTGCCCCAAATATGAATAATAAGCCTTAACTAAATCAACACACTGATTCCCGTACATGCCGTCATGATCAACGCCTTTTCCCACCATGGATCTTGCCCAGGTGATTGCATTTGCAGCCGTCTTCCCCCCTGTGGAAGCAGATACGTCTGCCGCACCGGCCATGAATGCTGACACTGAAATCAACGAACATATGCCTATCAAGGCTGATTTATAGATCATCTTATTCATCTTTTTTTCTCCTGAACTTCAACGATTACAATGCGCCAATAATAACTGTTATCTACATTGTTATTTATACATCATTCAAGACAATATGTCAAAGAAAATATATATATTATTAACATTTATTAACATTTTTTAACATTTTTGAAACAGTTTGTAATATCATATCCCCTCCTTAAGGAAATCCCATCTCCTTTAACAATGCTGAAAACTAAATATATTTTTTTGAAAAATTTCAAATAAAAAAGCGTGTAAAATGTAGTTGCAACTGTTCTACACTTTACACACATAATCTTAAAAATATAAATCCGAAAAACGTCCGGAAGATCATCCGGACATTTTCTTATTACGGAGACACCCTTTCCAATATACTTTCTCTTGTATCATCGTCTATACTAAGTTCTATATTTTTTATAGAAATATAAGCATCCTTTCCGGTTATGTGCGCCGCTCCTACTGATACGCAATCATATCCGGCTAAATCACAATAAAAAGATATTTTAATTTCTTTCCAGCCATCTGTATCTGTAGTATCTTTATTAAATCTATCAATGATCTGAGTTCGCTTTGTTTTTCTGTTCATTAGAGTAAAATTGATACATGAAAAATCCGTTTTACTTTTAAATTTAATCGTAAACTCATATTTTTGTTTTTCTTTCGTTTCTTCCTTAAGCAAAAAGCAAACAAAATGTCCACGTGGTGTGTCCGTCATTATTGGTCTGAATATAATCTTGTCATTGTCCCTGTCAGATTTCCAAAAATCAGTCTCATATTCACAAAGTACGTTTCCCGGCAGAAGGTTGTGTCCGTCTGCATATTTTTTATTATTTTCAGGATTTAACGCCTTGTCTACCGCTTCTGAAAAAGGATAGAACCTTATCGCGTCATAAAAATCATTTCTGTGTTCTGAAGCATAATTATGCCCCTTTATCACGCAACCGTTCCCATCAAGCCATTCCAGCGGAACTTTTTCATTAACTCTATAGTATTGGGGCGATATGCTGTTATATAACATTTTACCTTTCTCACTATTACATAAAACAGCTGACACACCCATTTGTGTCCCATAATTGGTTCCTTTTGAGGTCACTCCCCAAAAATCTCCGACAGTGATATCTGCAGGCCTGGGCAATTTGCTAAATCTACACTTTTCGCAATGAACCGGTGTCATAAGGTGAGAGTGGAACGCTTTTTGCCATAAATCCCCCTGGCTTCCTCTTAAAATCTCTTCTTCTCCGTCTGCTTTTTTTACCTTTACGGTAGTACAATTAATCCCCTCTTTCTCAATTTTATGTCTGAATTGGTATTCTAGCACCTTACTCTTATACTTTTCATTAAGATACTTCTTAAATAATTTAGAAGAAGGTGCATTGGCACATAATAGATCGATCGTAAAAAGATTGTCGTATTTCTTTTTAAGAAAAGAGTTAATTCCCGCAACCTGACAAGGACATCCCGTAAACAACACTATCCTGTTTTCATCTAACAATTCTTTTATACGCCTGAATACCTTATCAACACGGCTATACATATATTTTGACTTTTGCAGTTTGTGTAAATCTTCTTTTCTTTCAATAATAATATGTCTGACATCAAAATCATTAGTCCATGCAGCTCCGACAACAACACCGTCATTTTTAAAAGTTTCATCTGCAAGAATCTCAAATATTCCGCCACTTGAACTGCGCTTTAAAACTTCCTCATCTTTTGCAATAAATGCATACAGATCAGGACGAAGTGAGTTATCTGAAGAATATCCGGAAATGGAAGGACATATCTTTGTACAAGCTCCACAATACGTACACTTTCTATCATCCAGTACAGGCTTAATGTATCCCCATTCATCCGGTTTCATCGTTAACGCACCGGCAGGACATCCGGACGCACACGCGCCACATCCGGTACACATATCTTTAATCTGCGACGTTACGACCTTTGATTTTCGCAATTCTTCATTCAACCATTTTAACCCTTTGTTTCGTCCCTGATCTAATATACTATTAACTTTTTCGTAATCTATTTCCCCAAGCGACTCCATGTCTACCTTAGTGACATCATAAAACAATCTGTCTTTAAGATCCGTCCACTCCAATAAAGACTCAAATCTCCGTACGCCTCTATCTTTATTTGCAAAACTGATAAATGGCTTATTAAAGATAATAGCAAAGCAGGTTCCGTGAAAAGAATCCGTAACCACGTACTCTGCATTTTTGAAAGCTTTTACAAAATTTTCTATTGATGTGTCGGTCAGGACGTTTTCTCCGCAAAACAGTTCAGCTTTTTTTTCAGCATCTTCAATATCTGTCAGATTGATATAAGCGTCAATCCCTTTGTTTTTTCTTATTTCTTTACACGCTTCTATCTTTTCATCAGTCGGATCAAGAATAAAATTTAACACATATCTGTCCGGCAGATCCAAATCAGACTTTTCTGTCAGTTCGTTATAATCCTCAGGACGGAGCAGAAAAACCGGATCACACATTTGCTCGGTTTCTATAGACATACTGTTTTTCAACAAGTTTTTGGCGTAATTTTCCCTTACCGTTATTTTGTCAAATCTGTCTATTAACTTTCCGTATTTGCGTATAAATTCCCTCGGTAAACGGCCTGCATAGTTTCCAAAACTGACCGCATAGCTTAATTTTATTCTCTCATCATCAGCAAAAGACAAGAAAAACTGTTCTCCCGTATAGCGTTCCAACACAGGATTCCAAACCTGGTCACTTCCTAATACAAATGCCCCGCACAAATCGTTATATGCATGCAGTCCTTCGATAGTGTCATACGATTCACTATAATCATAATATTGTTTTGCAAATCTCCTGGGTACACTTCCACCAGAAATGTATTTACCCGTCCTGCACAACATAATAACAGAATATCCCATATTTTTTATAGCTCTGTTTAACGCAAAATAAGTCAGATTCGCCCCATAATTATAATTATACCACCACCCAAAGATACCCACATCATATCTCGACATTGCTAACCTCCAAAAAATCTTAGCGTATACCTTTAATTAATACCAAAATAAAGTACTTTATGTACCATAATATATTTATGAAATAAAAACAAGTAAATCGTTTTTTCCGGTCACACTATACTCCATTTTATCTCACGACGTTTGTTTCCGTTGTCTGCCCATTTGATCTTATCACTCTTAAGTTCGACCGTAACAGAGTACTCTCCTTTTTCAGTCGCCTTCCATGTTCCATCCTTCACTTCGTAATACTGTGAGCCCACGGGCTTTCCCCAGAATATGCCCAAATATTTTAAAAAGTTTTGTTCACTACCTGTGTAATTCAATTTTACGTCCGGCACATCAACCGTACCATTGTATATAGTTTTTACAACATCTGCAGATTTTGCATCTGTAATCTCACTAATAGATCCGGAACGCAGGTTTTTATAGCCAAACTGGTAATCCGCAGTCAATTTCCCTCCGTAAACCCAGCTATCACTCTTCGTCATATCCTTTGATGTGAAATAATGTGTACCCTCATAGTAATTAATTCTATCTTTGGTATGATAAACATCCATGTATAAAATATACTCACCATTTATATATTTGATAAGAGGTCCTTCCGCCGTATAATAATCATATGACGCACCATTATTAAAAGGAAGTTTAAAATTATCAAATTCGTAAAAATAATCCCAGTTTTTCAAAGTGGAATCTTTAGCCTTGTATACTACCAATGAAGCCTGAAGATTTTTTATTTTACTGTCATTTGATTTCCAAGCTTCTCTTTTAGCAAGCAGATAATACGAACCATTTACCTTTATAACACTGGGGCCGATAAGATTGTCAATCGGCTTAGTTTGGGGCGCACCTTTTTTAACTTCAGAATCATCCACCTTTGGAGCACCATTCAGCGTTATACGCACCGGGGTAGTAAACTCATAAGTCGGATTCATTGCATACGGAAAATCATCTTTATACTGGGTCATATACAGTGCCATTTTTCCATCATCTTTATATTGGGCACAATAAAAGACATAAGATTTGCCTGTATCCTCGTCATAAAACCATTCCGGAGACCACCTGCGATATTCCTCGCCGCTTGAGTTTTTGGAAAAGGCATATTCATAATGTGTAGACGGAGCTCCCCATGAGTATGTTATGAAGTCCGTCGTATTTAAAATGGTAAAATCTCTTACGCTCCCCTTTTCAGAAGAAACACCCGTAAAAACCGTATAAAACATGCCGTCTTTCATTAAGACACTGGAATCACGTCCGCCGTGCTGGGTAAAAATAGATTTATATTCTGAAGAATCCCTTTCAACAGGCCAAACACTATTGTAAGTATAATCAGCGTTTTTTAGTGCAAATAACTTTTTCCCGTCAAAGGTAAAAAACTTGTATGCTTTTGTATTATAGGTACTATATTTTTCTACGGGTTCATATCCATTGTCAGAACCAAAAAATGATGCCAGATAAAGTTTTTTCCCACTTTCATTTTTATATTCACCGGTTTTATCATCAAACAAATACCATGTATCATCTATTTTTTGCAAACCCTTTATTTTTTTCCCACCGGAATAATAGTATTTCTTTCCGCTTTCCGTTTTCCATCCGCTATTATTGGTGGCAATATTAGAATACCTGTATATAAATGCCACTATATCTCTTCTCTTGCACTCTCCTGTCGGAGAGAAAATCCCATTTGTACCGGTGGCGATGCCGTTCTCCTGCGCCCACAAGACAGCTTTGTAGGAGTACCTCTTACTGTCTGTTACATCCCTGAACTTGCTACTCATGCTTTTAGGTGCGATTTTCCCTGCATAACGCCAAACCATGGTGACAACCTGCTCACGTGTACATGTGCCCGTGGGATAGAACTTCCCCCCCGTCCCTGTTATGATGCCATTCTCACTCCCCCACATGATCGCCTTGTAGGAGTATCTTCTACTGTCTTTTACATCTGAGAAATTGCTGGTCATGCTCTTCGGTTGAGGCTTACCTGCCAGCCTCCACAGAAAAGTTATTGTTTGTTCTCTGGTGCAGTTGTCTGACGGAAAAAACTTGCCATCGCTTCCGCTTGTAATACCGTTTTCCGCCGCCCAGTATACAGGCTTGTAATACCAAACAGACTCATTAGTAACATCTGTGAACTGTATTTGAGCAGCTTCACTTCTCTTTGTATTAAATGCAAATAAAATGCTTGCTGAAAGAATTCCGGCAGCAGTATACAGTATGCCTTTTTTTAAAAAATTCCCCATAATATCATTACCTCCCTTTATACTATGTATCCTACATCATCTATTTCTATTGTGTTATTATTATAACACTACAAAATACATTGTTCAATAAATAAGCAATTCTATCAACAACTACAATTAATTTGAGAATAGCAAAACTCACCTTTGGCAAACATACTGCTTAGTGATTTTTAAATAACCCTAACATAACAAAAACAGCGTAGCAGCACCTATAACCGCTACGCAAATCCTTGTTGTTTATTTGTTAATCACACTAAATCTATAATCACGAAATTATTCTACCGGTTAAAGACTTGTTCTCAATTTGCAAATCTATATAAAAACGTAACTATATCTCTTCGTTTACAATTGCCCTTCGGGCTAAATTTACCATTTGTTCCGGTTGTTATTCCATTTTCTGCCGCCCACATTATTGCTTTATAAGAATATGACTTACTATTCGTCACATCTGAAAAAGGGCTTTTCATCGAGCTGGGTTCAGGCTTTCCGGCAAAGCGCCATATAATAGTGACAATCTGTTCACGGGTACATGTGCCTCTTGGTGAAAATAACCCATTAGTACCGGTCACTATTCCGTTTTCTGACGCCCACATTATTGCCTTATATGAATATGAAGACTGATTAGTGACATCCCTAAATTTTGTTTTCATAGATTTGGGTTCAGGCTTTTTCCCCTGTCTCCATAGAAAAGTTACTGCCTGCTCTCTGGTACAATCTTCGTCAGGTGAGAAAAATCCGTTAGACCCTGTTGTGATACCAAGATCTGCTGCCCAATAAACAGGCTTGTAATACCACGAAGATGTACTTGTGACATCCTTGAACTGAACTCTTACATTACAACTTGCTGTTTTGTTTCCATCCTGCGTTTTTACAGTAATAACTGCAAGACCGGGTGCAACAGCTTTAACATTACCATCCTGATCTACCGTTGCAACCGACTTATTGCTGCTGCTCCACGTAATATTCTTATTTTTCGCATTAGATGGCAGTACCGTTGCATTAATCTTGCCGGATGCCCCCGGCAGAAGAGTCAAATTTTTTTTATCCAGTGAAACTCCCGTCACAGACTGTGAAACATTCACTGTACACGTAGCTGTCTTACTGCCACTTACCGTTCTGGCGGTAATAACTGCCGTCCCTGCTTTAACACCCTTTACAACTCCACTACTGCTTACTGTGGCTACTGCAGTATTGCTGGAACTCCATGTCACATTCTTGTTAGCCGCACTAACAGGTGATACCGTAGCCGTCAATGTAGCGGAAGCTCCCGTCCCCAGTTCCAGAGTTGTCTTATCCAGGCTCACTCCGGTCACGACGTTGGGATCTGTCACTGACACCGTCTTCGATGTGCTGGCCCCCGTTATAGGCTCTTTCATACTAACATTTGCTGCGCCTTCATGTACCGCAGTTATCGTCCCCGCATCTGAATTAACAATAACTGTGTTTGTATTGCTGGAAGTCCATGTTGGCACTCCCTGTACGCTGGCAGCCGCATAAGGCCACGTATCATTTGTAGCTATACTCAGATTCACCTTAGGAAGGTAATCCGTCTCTCCTCTTTTTAGAGTTGCTTGCCAACTGTTCAATTCTGATAGATCTGCCGCCCTAGAAGTCAACATACTGGTCTCAACGTCCACAGTCACCACTTTTGAGTTATTGAGTGCTGCGGTAACAGTTGTATCCGGTTTGCTCCCCATACCGTATGTCTGGCACCAATAATAAGCCCCTCTATAAAATACACAAGCTATGCCTATATTTGAGAAATTACCGGGCACGGACAGCATAAGCCTTCTATGCCCCTGACCACTATAAGGATAATTTTCCTCCTTAAACATATCTAGTGCATATTGAGCCTGACCTCCGTCAACATTGGTCGTAGCCGCTATATTTTCACCAAATGCCATGTATCCCGAAATACCGGTTTTACTATCTCCTCTCGGCCTCGTATGGTCAAAAGAAATGGCTATCTCAGCGGCACGTTGCATGGCATGCTTCTCAAGGGTGTAATCATAAGTGAGCGGCTTAAGATTATTCAAATACACTTTTTTATTTGAACTGTCGTAATACCATGTACTACCCGCTCTCCACTTATTTAAAAGCTTCAGCATATCTCTTGCTACAGTCTGCCTATACTCCGGCTTGATCGTCACCTGAAAGGTTGAAGCCTGCGTCTCCGCAGGATGCAACACCAGTGGCGCTGTCACCGCAAAAGCACTACACAAAGAAACCACTACGGCTGTTACGATTTTTTTCTTAAGTCTACCGGTTCCCATACTTACATCACGTCCTTCTTAATACATGTGTTCATAATAGCATAAATAAGGTATATTTAACAAGGTCTAAACACAAAATATTGTCACATTATAGCAACTGTATAACAATTAATCTAACTATGTAACACAAATCACAAGCATTTTAGTTTTGTTAAATCTTTAACCCCCCTTATGTTGTCATTATATAATTTTTATACCATAAATTCAAGTTTTGTTATTATATTTAATCAAAAAAGCGACGTTCTTTATAACGCCGCTTTGTCATTAGGTTTTATAAACATACTATAATATATTATCCGAATAATATTTTTCTTAAATCAAATCATCTGTTTTTTCTATTTTTTAATAAATTATAATGGTATAAAATATCTACCGCTTCTCCCCTTTTGCAAACTTCATCAGGAACGAAATCCTTATCATTACCTGTCAATATTCTGTTGTAAAATGCCCACTGTAAAGCACGGTATGAATCTGATGATTCATCCATATTCTTGAAAGAAAAGTTTTTCTTTTCAACAACCGGCTTTCCTGACAGTCTCCATAGCATTTCCACTATATCTTTCTTTTTACATGCAGCAAATAATGTAATTTCTTTTTTGGCGCCGTCTATTATGCCCTTTTCAGCGCACCAGATGGTTGCATCATATGAATATCTTTTTGAATCCACATTCATCTTAAACGGATATTCCTTAGAACTCGGACTAGGACTTCCTTCCGACCTCCAGATAAAACTGATGACGTGTTCCAGCGTGGTACTCGCATCGGGATCAAAAAAGCCTTTTATTCCTGTGGCTACCCCTTTTTCGGCGGCCCACATTACAGCCGGATAAAACTGCATAGACTTATTAACATCTATAAAACTTTTTCTATCATCAATATCTGCAGTACTGGTAAAAAAAACATCCACGTTCCCCGGGGGATTTGCAGGAGACACATCCTTAAATTCAGGAATGACCGAAATACTTGGAATAAACCCTTTCACATTCATGACCGGGACCTCCGGAAAAGTCACTGTTGACCAGGAACCATATGAAGTCTTTCCGCTTTTTTTATCCAAAGTTACTTCTCTGACAAAATCAGCCCATTGATTTGC
>CAMOUW010000039.1 GCA_946626755.1 uncultured Clostridia bacterium | reverse complement strand
CCAGTGCTGCTGCAGCAAGGTGAGGCAAATGACTGATACCTGCCACAGCCTTATCATGCTCAGCGGGTGTGGTCATACATACTCTGCACCCCAGATCAGAGAGAATACGTTCCAGCATATCTGCTTTGTTTTTATCGGATAACTCATCAGTAGTTAAAATGTAAACACATCCTTCTATCAATTCGGCTGACGAATTTTCAAAACCGTTTTTTTGTGATCCGGCCATAGGATGTCCGCCAATAAAATAATGGCTCAGTCCCTCTTTTTTCACAGCCTCGTGCAATGGTTCCTTGACACTTCCCACATCAGTCAAAACACACTCCGGGGATATGACCCTTTTTAATATTTTAAGATACTCCAATGCCGCAAGAACCGGAACACATAAAAAAACTATACTGCATGAAGCAAATTCTTCTCCTACAGTGTCGGAAAGACTGTCTATGATACCTGATCTAAATGCCTGATCAAGACTTCCGGGGTGACGTGTACACACGGTTATCTTACAGTCAGGATATTTTTTTCTTAAGGACTTCGCAAGAGATCCACCTATGAGCCCCAAACCGATAAAACCAAAATTTAACATTTTTGTCCCCCTTACATGCCATTTTAAGGGCACCTATACAGATATTTAACCGTCACATATAACTTTTTCTACATTTTCAATCGCTTTTGCAACCATATCGTCCAATACTTTTTCCAGCGCTTTTTCATGTTTTTCGATCACGTTCAAACGTGGTTTGGTTACAGGATGCTTTGCCACAAAAATAGTGCAGCAGTCTTCAAATGGCTGTATAGAAGTTTCATAAGTTCCTATCTTTTCAGCCATAGAAACAATGTCCTGTTTGTCAAATGCTATCAATGGACGATAAACAGGCATTTTACATACAGCGTTTGTGCAATAGAGTCCATGCATGGTCTGACTTGCAACCTGCCCTATGCTCTCTCCTGTTATAAGACCCATACAGCCGCTTTCATCAGCAAGCTCCTGTGCAATACGCATCATTACACGTCGCATAATGATAGTCATTTCATCATGGGGACACTGCTTATAAATCTCCAGCTGGATCTCTGTAAAATCTATAATATTCAGTTCTATCTCACCGCAGTAAGATGAAACAATACGGGCAAGATCCACAACCTTTTGCTTTGCACGCTCACTTGTGTATGGAGGTGCATGAAAATAAACGGCACTTATCTTAACGCCTCTTTTGGCTATCATATATCCGGCCACAGGACTGTCTATACCACCGGAGAGTAAAAGCATTGCGCTTCCTGCAGTACCTGTAGGCATGCCGCCGGGACCACGAATGGCTTTGGAATATATATTTATCATATTCCTTACTTCCACGCTTATCAGTACGTCGGGATCATGTACATCCACCTTCATTTCCGGAAACCGTTCGAGAAGGTCATGTCCCAGCTCCTCATTTATCTGCATTGAGTTGAGTTCGTAATCTTTACGTGCACGTCTTGCATCCACTTTGAACGTAAAATTTTTATCAGGATATGCTTTATCAATATACTCAATAACATTGGCACTAAGATCTTTAAATCCTTTATCTTCTATCTGGACAACAGGACATATCCATACCAGACCAAAAACTTTGCTCAAAGCCCCGATCGCCTCGTCATAATCAAAGTCCGATCCGGCAACAGCAAATATTCTTCCGCTTTCCTTAGAAACCTTAAAGTCCCCCTCTACTCTTCTTAATACACGCTCAATATCTCTTACAAGAGCATCTTCAAAAAGGTGACGGTTCTTGCCCTTTACACCTATCTCACCGTATTTTAGTAAAAAAGCTTTATACATTACTATCTCCTAATAAACTGTCTTAAAAAAGGCACCTTTTCTTTCAAAACTTCTATACAAACCTTGAGTTCATCCTCTGTGGTATATTTGGAAAAACTAAATCTAACAGTGGATTCTACTTCAGTCTTATTAAGCCCCAGGGCAGAAAGAGCAAAGCTCAGTCCCGGTCTGTTAGACGAACATGCTGAACCTGAGGATATATATATCCCCTCCTCCTCCAAAGAATGAAGCAGGACCTCACTTCTGAGCCCTTTAAACGTTGCACTGACAACATGGGGCGCGAAAATGTCGGAAGCCGTTGAGTTTACACGAACCCCCTCTATAGACTCCAGCGACTTTATAAAGTCTGTTCTGATATCGGAAAGATGCTGTATTTTCATTTGTGTCTCATCTGAGTACGCAATCTCCGATGCTTTTCCCAGACCGGCTATTCCGGGAGTATTTTCAGTACCGGAACGCATTTTATTTTGCTGACCGCCTCCGTAAATAAATGGTTCGATCCCGGTGCCATCTTTTATATATAAAAATCCGGCACCTTTTGGGCCGTGAAATTTGTGTGCGCTGACGCTTAAAAGATCCGCCTGATACTTCTTTGGTCTGACAGGAAGCTTTCCGAAAGACTGGACAGCATCCACATGAAAGATTATGTCTTTATTGAAACTTTTAACCGTACTGCCTATATCCTCCAACGGCTGTATAACCCCTGTTTCGTTATTTACATGCATGATCGAAACAAGGATGGTTTTATCATCCAATGCTGCTTTTAAAGCATCCATGTTTATCACACCATTATTATCGGTCTCTACAAATGTAACGCGATACCCTTGTTTTTCCAGTTCCAAAAAAGGCTCACGGACAGAGGCGTGCTCTATTGCTGAAGTTATAATATGATCTCCGTATCTTTTTCTTTTTTGAACAGTTCCGAAAATAGCCATATTATTGGACTCTGTGGCTCCGGAGGTAAATACTATCTCTTTAGCACTTGTTTTCATAATACCCGAAATGATTTCAGCGGCATTTCTTACATATTTTTCGGCTTCTACGCCTTTTTTATGCTTAGAAGAAGGGTTTCCGAAATCTTCAAGCATTACTTTATTCATGATCTCCACAACCTCCGGTTCCGTTTTGGTTGTGGCCGCATTGTCAAGATATATCTCTCTCATGATCTGCTCCGATATTTATGTAAATAAATTTTAGTTTTTTAGTTAATTAATTTAGTATAGAATTTATTCATCTGTCTCAAATAAATAATTAAAAAAGGACATTACCATCAGGGCGACTGTTTCTGTTCGTAAAATCCTTTTTCCCAGGGAAATGATCGTTGCGCCGGCTTTTTCGGCCGCCTGTACCTCCTCAAGAGAAAAACCACCTTCAGGCCCAACAAAAACAGCGACCGACTCTCCGGCTTTAATATTTTTCAAAACTTCTTTTGTGCGTCCGAAACCATCTGCACACTCATACGGAAAAAGGAAATGATCATAATCACTGGCTTTTTCAAGTGCAGTCTTATAATCCATAACTTCCGAAACTTCCGGAACATAAGCCCTGCGACTTTGCATGGCTGCATTTTGAGCTATGGCGTTCCACCGCTCCACCCTGGATCTTTTTTTCTTTTCATCAAGCTTTACAATACTTCTGTCCATTATAACGGGAACAATACCATATGCCCCCAGCTCCACCGACTTTTGAATGATAAGCTCCATTTTATCACTTTTGGGCAACCCCTGAAAAAAAGTAACCTTAACTCCCAGTTCTGATGCACGGATATATTTGTCATCTACAGAACACAGGATTTTTTCGTTGTCTATATCGGAAATTGTACACTCATAACAATAGTTATCGCCGCTCAATATACTTATCTTATCTCCGGCATGCATTCTGAGAACATTTTTTATATGATTGTACTCATGACCGCTCAGTTCTATATGGTCATCAAATATCCAATCCTGTTGTGCAAAAAAAGAACGCATTTATATTCTCCTGTGTTATTTTTTACGGGCAATGATCGCGCGCCATTCACCGTCTTGTGTTACTTCAATTATATCAAACTCTCCTGAAATTTTAAGGCTGTCTAAAACCTCGTCAGTCTTAAAATCAAGTATTCCGGAATACATAAGGTATCCGCCGCTTTTTAAATGACATCCGACGGTCGCTGATAATGGCACGAGCACATCCGGAAGTATATTTGCATAAACCATATCATATGTTTCTTTACCGCATTCTTCTTTAAAATCCTCATCTGAGATAATGTTACCAACAACAAATCTCACCCTGGCTTCGGGAATATCATTGTCAGCAGAATTTTTATAAGATGCCGTAATAGCATTTTTATCCAGATCCACTCCCAGAGCACTGTCAGCCCCGTAAATAAGAGATACAACAGAAAGGATCCCCGAGCCGCACCCTATATCCAGTACTTTATCTCCGGGTTGTATATATTTTTTTATAGCCCTGATCATAAGACGTGTAGTCTCATGGGTTCCGGTCCCAAAGGCAGTTCCGGGGTCAAGCTTTAGCACCTTTTTGCCTTTCGAGTCATCCGTCTCTTCTTCCCAGATAGGCCTTATGATAAGATCGTCTATGCTAAATGTATGCCAAAACTGTTTCCAGTTGTCAGCCCAGTCCGTATCCTGCGTTTCGGATAAGGTTATAGTTCCTGCACCTGTATCCATGTATTTTGACAGATCGGCGATAGCCTCTTTTACACTTTCAATAAGTTTTTTATTTTCATCTTTTGAAGCTTCGGAATCCAGATAAAATGTCACAACCGCTTTCCCGTCATCCTCGGGCAGATCGGGTGCCACATCAATAAACATTCCGTCCAGCTGCTCCCTCGGAAGCTGAACATTGTCTTTTATCTCAAGCGATGTGATCCCGAGATCTGCAAGTTCGGCACACAGGCTTTCAGTCGCCTCTGTAGTTGTATCTATATCGTATCGTAACCATTTCATGATAAACCTGCCTTATACATTTCCGCCATCACGCAAAAAAGCTCTGTAGCATTTAAGCGCCTCATAGATGTCCACCTTGCTTATGATCTCAGCCGGAGCATGCATATTGAGGACTGCAACACCGCTGTCTATTACATGCATACCGTATGTCGCCAAAATATAAGCTATTGTGCCTCCTCCGCCAATATCTACTTTGCCGAGCTCTGCCGTCTGAAATGTAACTTTATTGTCATCCATTATCTTTCTTAAACGTCCGATATACTCGGCAGAAGCATCGTTTGATCCGCTCTTTCCTCTTACACCTGTAAATTTATTAAATACTACACCATGTCCAAGGTATGCAACATTTTTTGTCTCAAAAAACGAAGGATAATTGGGATCGTAAGCACTGGAGACATCAGAGGAAAGCATTTTTGAATTTGCAAGCGCTCTTCTGACTGACAATTCAGAATACTGTCCTGCCCTGTCCATCACCTCAGCTACAGTATTTTCAAAAAATCTTGATGTCATGCCGGTAGCGCCAACACTTCCTATCTCCTCTTTATCAACAAGAATAGTTACTCCTGTTTTTTCAAGAGTATCAGTCTCCACCTGGGCAATAAGTGAAGGATAAGAGCATACCCTGTCGTCATGTCCGTATCCCATTATCATACTGGAATCAAATCCGCAGTCTCTTGCTTCACCGGCGGGCACGATCTCCAATTCTGCTGAAAGAAAATCTGCTTCTTCAAAACCGTATTTTTTCTTAAGAATAGCAAGAAGGTTTTTCTTTACAAGTTCTTTTTCATCACTAATTTTTTCGGATGCTCTTTTTTTCTCAGGCATACTACCTACTAAAAGATTGAGATCTTCGCCTTCTACAACATGCTCTCCGTCTTTTTCAAGCTGCTTCTGTGCCAGATGAACCAGTAGATCGGTAACACAAAAAACAGGATCACCCGGATTGTCTCCCACGTTTACTTCAAGGATTTTACCGTTTTTAAGAGCAACAACACCATGTATAGCCATTTCTCTTGCTACCCACTGGTATTTTTTTATACCTCCATAGTAATGAGTGTCAAATAACACAAGATCCCTGTCTTCATATACAGGATTTTGTTTTACGTCTATACGCGGTGAGTCAATATGCGCCCCCAGAATATTTAAGCCTTCCTCCATGGGCTTTTTACCGATGTTAAACAACAGGATAGCCTTCTTCATATTTACTGCAAAGACCTTATCTCCCGCTTTAAGCTTTTTACCGGAGCTTATTATATCGTTTAAGTCCTTATATCCCGCTTTTTTTGCTATCTCAACAGCCTCAGTCACACATTCTCTCTCTGTTTTACACTTAGAAATAAATTTTCTGTAATCTTCCGCAAAAGAAAAAATCTTTTTCTTTTCGGCATCAGTGTATTTTGACCATGCGTTTATTGTCTCCATTAGTTTTCACTCCTTTCAGGATCATCATTATCTGTCGTATTATCCGTTTCTGTATTTTCAGATCCGATAACAGGCTCATCTTCAATATCTTCCGCAGATTCATCTCCGGATTTATCGGATATATCTTCATCTGTATTGTCAGGTTCTTCTTCAGTTTCAAGTTCAAGCTTCATCTGGCCAAGGAGATCCTCTGATACATCAGGCAGATCATCCAGACTCCCCAGATCAAAACGTCTTAAAAACTCATCAGTGGTTGCATACAGAAAAGGCCTTCCGGGAGCATCAAGCCTTCCTGTCTCAAAAATAAGCCCGTATTCCACCAAACGGCTAATGGATGTAGAGCAGTTCACACCTCTGACCTCTTCAACCTGTGTTCTTGTAACCGGCTGTTTATATGCAACGATAGAAAGCGTTTCCAGCATAGCCTCTGAAAAAACATATTTGTTATCTCTGCTTACATATTTTGCAAGAACATCGTAAAATTCTTTTTTCGTAGCCAGTTCAAAAGCATCCTCGATTTTCACTATATGTATACCCCTGCCATCTGACATGTATTCATCAGACAGTTCGGTAATACATTTCATGGCTCTGTCTCTTTTTACACCTACAGCTGCCGCAAGTTCATCTATATCCACCGGAGCACCCTTGGCAAAAAGCAAAGCCTCCATGGCTGCTTTTATGTGTTTATCATCAAATGCTTCAGTTTTTAATTCATCTTCATTCAAAATGTCAAACCCCTTTTTATGTTTATTGAAAAAACTCTCCGGATTCACCAAAGCTTTCCGGATCCTTTTTTACAAAAATAAAAATATCTTCTTTAGGTGCACTCTGTGTGGCAGTAACATAGCCTGAACGCATCATTTCCAAAAGAACGAGAAATGTGACTATCTCACTGAGTACGCCGTCATCCTTTTGTAAGAGCCCTCTGAAGCTGATATTATTTTTACCCTCCATGCTTTTTTTAAGCGCCGTTTTCACATGGGACACCCTGCCTGCCACATCTACTTTTTCAGCCTCAATAGTCTTAAAACGGCTTCTTATGGGATCCACTCTGTCCGCCGCACGTCTTAAGGCATCTATAAATGCACGATTCAGTACTGCGGTGTCCATACCATACATAAGTCTGTCCAGATCCGGTTTAGGTCTGAATTTAAGAATATTTGACGGAATAGATTCATGACCGAAAAATCTTTTTTGCCCTTCTTCACTGCAGCCCTTTAATTCTCCGGCTATAAATTTAAACATTTTAAGTTCCAACAGTCTTGCTGTCAGTTCTTCTTTCATAGCCTCAACATCTATGTCATCCTCTTGTGTTTCAGGCTTTGGCAGCAGCATCCGTGATTTCATCATGAGAAGCTGTGCTGCAATAACGAGAAATTCACTTGCAAGATCCAGATCGTTCCTCGCCATTTCCCTGACATATTCTACGTATTGATCCGTGATCTGGGCAATGGGTATGTCATATATATCAAGTTTATTTTTTTCTATCAGGTGTAAAAGAAGCTCCAGCGGACCTTCGAAAACCTGTAACTTTATCTCTAAACTCATAATCATAAAAAATCCATAAAAAAATTAATTTTTTAACCCGTAAACTATTGTTACAAAGCCGGTTTCATAGTATAATATAAGCAAATCTGGAGTGTACGCCAGTCCGTGTATTTTGATCCGACATATTTTATAAGGGATTCTTACATCGGCGCACTAATGCCAGGCCGCTTCGGGCGGAAGGCTGCGGTGTATCCTGCGGAAACCCACCTGGCGGTTTGCCGGGAGTCATATCCGCGGGCAACGGCACCCCGGGTCTTTTTTTTTGCTTTTTTTCGTCACTTGTCTTTGCTGTCTTTGCTTTTTTTCCTGCCGATACGTCTTATCAAAGGCCACTGGGATATCCTCATCCATTTCGGAAGAATAACCCAGCCTTTTTTTATATAGGTATTAAATTCAGCTCCCAAAAAAAGTATAAGGAAAAATGCAAACAGCCAGAACAGGGTAAACATCACATTTGAGATACTCCCGTATATGTAGTTGAACTGTGGTGCATTATTAAAAATCAGAGAAAATATAAATGTAAATATCATTTCTCCTATAACAGCGATCACAGCTCCCGGCAGTTCTTCCCAGAACTTTCCCTTGCGGTTGGGTACATACATATACATGAACAAAAATAAAAACAAAAGCATAGAGGGCAGGATTATGATACGTCTGACCACGATCTGGCCAAGTACAGCTGCCGCTCCGGGATTGGAAGGCTCAAGACTGTTTACTATCCTTGATCCGTACATATAAAGAACCGCAAAAATAATGATTATAAACATGAATAAAAAAGTATAGGCTGTGGATTTAAGTCTTCTCAAAGCCCATGACTTTTGTACTTTGATCTCATATATCGTGTCAAAGGATTTCATGATCGCCATAAAACCCTGCCCGGCACTATACACAACAAAAATAATGGATGCGGATGTAATAAGAACCGATCTTTTTTCAAACACATCAGATATCAGTCCGTTGATTATGATCTCAAACTGTTCGGGAGCATTATCTGATATTATTTTCTGCAGATCTCCTACCTGAACAGGAAAAAATCTTAAAATATTCAACAATAACAACAGAAAAGGCAAAAAACAGATAATAAGAAAAAAACATGAAGAAGCTGCATTATAAATGCAGTCATCTTCAAAATATTTATTAAAACATTTTCTTATTCTGGGCCCGTATTTTGACATCTGTATATATTTACAACCTTAACATTTTATTATAATTTCACAATTTATACATTGTATCATATTTTTTCAGGTAAATCAAAATCAATTCCGGTTATGGTATATCCCGAAGCCTCCATTGCCTCGATTATATCATCCTGTGTAACCCCTATATATGAAGCAAGCTGATCGGGGGTAGGTTCCATATAGAACTCTTCTTTAAATCTTTGAGCACCTTCATTGATCACATTTACCATGGCAGCCATTTTTTCAAAGGTTTTTTTGCTGCTGTCACTTTGACGCTTTAATTCTTCTATTGCATTTTTGCACATTTCTTTTAAATCATAGCTCAGTTCTTCATATATAGCTTCCAGATCCTGCATAGCTCCCGTTTTAATAATGTTTATACGATCATTTTTTTCAAGAAATGCTTTAGTAAGTATGTGTTCTGAAATGACAAGCGCGCATTCCTGGGTAAAGTCCTCTAGGTCGTCTTTTGCTTCTTTCTTATATGGTTTTATCCACTCTTCTATCTGTTCCAGATATATATCGGTAATCTCATAAAGTGCCTGCGTATCATCATCCTCTACAACACGCATGAGAAGCGTAATATCAGTCATTATTATCTCCTTTGTGCTCTACATACCCGTTATCAAGTACTTTTGTAAGTCCAGCCCCCCAGCGTCCCGATGGTCTTTTAATAAAGCCGCATTTTTCATAAAAACCTTCTGTTCCGCTGACACTCATTAATCCCAAAAGCATTTTTGTCCCCGGCAAAACAAGACCGGCGGCGTATGCCGTAAGAGATGATAATATCCTGTGACCTATGTTTCTTCCCTGATAATCCGGATCCACCATCATATCCTGAACATAACATATAACAGCACCGTCACCTATAAGTCTTCCCATTCCAACCAGTCTTTCTCCGTCATAAACAGTCTCCGTAATGATCGCATTATCAAGAGAACGTTTCGCCTGTTCATAGGTCAAGTCAAAAAAACCCACCCTTTTTCTCAATTCGATATATTGCTCAATTTCCGGTTTACAAACCTTATATTCCAACATTTTCTACACCTGCTACTTTTTTCCGCAATCAAGATCGCACCAGAAATCAACACCATCCGCAGTATTTTTCACACCAAAATCCCTGCCGTGCTGTTCCATGATGGCCTTTACGATGGATAAACCTATACCGTTACCGCCATACTCTCTTGTACGGGCTTTATCCACTTTGTAAAACTTGTTCCAAATCTCATCTATATGTGACTCCGGTATATTTTCACCGCTGTTCCATACATGCAGTCTTAAAACCGAATCCATGGGCTCATAATACACCCTGATCTTGCCGTTGCTGTGATTTATGGCATTGGTCACATAGTTGGTTATTACCTGCTCTGTCATGGACTGGTCAGCCCAGACCTCCACATCCTCATTTTTCTGGTCAAATACTATCTCAATGCCCTTTTTATTTATATTCAGAAGATTGGCATTTATAACTGATCTGACCATATCGGTTATGGAAAATCTTTCTATTTCAGGACCATGGCTGTCGCTCTCCATCTGCTTAATGGATAACAACTGACGAACCATAACATTCATTTTGTTAGATTCGTCGATAATAATATCACAGTATTCCCTCATCGTCTCAGGATCACGTGCTATCCCTTCTTTAAGAGCTTCAGCGTATCCTTCTATAATAGCAATAGGCGTCTTTAATTCATGAGACACATCCGATAAAAACTCGTTTTGCCTGCGATGTGCCATTTCTTTATTTTCAATGTCTTTCTGTAATTCTATATTGGCAGATTTAAGCTTCGTGATATTTTTTTCCAGCTCTGCCGAAAGATCATTCATACTCTGTCCAAGGAGCCCTATCTCGCTTTTATCGTCCCCCGTATATCTTGCATCAAAATCCAGTACCGACATCCTTTTTGCAATATGAGACAGATCCCTTATAGGTTTTGTAAATCGTGACGAATATATAAAAGCAAGAAATATAGTGATCCCCAGCATGATCAGACCGACTATCAGTATAATGGTGTTTATAACACTGATAGTATCTATCATATCTGTCATTTCATAAGTCAGGAGTACATACCTGCTTTCAGAGAGGTTGCCGCAAAGCTCCACAAGCCTCTCACCATTTATATCACTATGATATTCCAGCAGGGTATATACATCTGTTTTTTCTATAACGCTTCTGTTTTTATCCGCCAGAGTGATATTATTTTCCGTAAGGATAATATCCCTGATGTGTGCTATCATTTTGTCGGTGTTGCGTTCATTTGTGTAAACGGTATTCCATCCGCTTTCAACAATGATTCCTTTTAGGGATTTTGCAGAGCATATTACATTGAGGTCTTCTATTAAATCGGCCTCATCGGTTTTTCCCTCCGAATACTCCACAACAATAGAGCCTATGTCTGCATAGGCTTCTTTCATATCATTTTGTTTTTTTGATAAATACAGTTTCTCTAAAAATGCATAATTAAAAATAAGCAGAATAGCTATCATGACTCCGATAATCACAACAAAGCTGAATAAAAGACGGAATCTGATAGATCTGCTTTTTTTTATAGAATCTTCACTCATTTACTGATCTTTCTCCGGTTCAAACTTGTATCCCATACCCCAGATGGTCTTAATGTATGAGCCTTTATCCCCGAGCTTCTGACGAAGCTTTTTTACATGGGTATCTATGGTTCTGGCATCACCGTAGTAGTCATAATTCCAAACGTTGTTCAATATCTTATCTCTGGAAAGAGCAAGTCCCTCATTTTCAACAAAATAAGTCAGCAGTTCAAATTCCTTGTAGCTGAGATCTACCAGCTTTTCATCTATGGTAACTGTATGTGCCCCTTGATCGATAACTATACCGCCGGATGATAAGATCTTGTCCTCAGAATCACCGTACGCACGACGAAGAAGTGCCGAAATACGAGCCATAAGGACCTTGGGACTCATGGGTTTTGATATAAACTCATCCGCTCCGCAATCAAAACTCTCAAGCTCTGCATCTTCCGTATCTTTGGCAGTAAGCATGATGACCGGAACGTCAGAATTTTCCCTGATCCTTCTGCAGACTTCCCAACCATCAGCTTTTGGCATCATAACGTCCAGTATGACCAAAGAAATATCCTTATCGTTGTCAAACAGCTCAATCGCTTCTTTTCCGTCCGCAGCCTCAACAACGTCATAATCTTCTTTTAAAAGAAAATCCCTCAAAAGACTGCGGATCCTTGACTCATCATCCGCAACCATTATTTTGTACTGTCCCATCTTAATCCCTCCTATCAGATCCATCATTTACAGATGCATATCGTGTTTGGACTCCCTGTTTATAAGTCCGAATCCGACAACATATAACGCTCCCACAAGACAAATGTAAAGCACTGTAGAAGCAGTAGTCTGAAGTGTGGCAAGCGTATCGTAGAGTCCGTGCATGCCGACAGGTAAAAGCCATGCCAAAATACCGCACACACGAGATGTCTGCTCTCTTCCCCTATTTCTGTAAAACTTGCTGTAAGAGTATAAAACCCCCATCACTACAGAAAAGCTCATATGAGCCGGAACCGCAAGAACTGCTCTTGATGCAGCAACCACAATACCATTGTTTATAACAAAGCCTACATTTTCAAACAGAGCAAAGCCCATAGAAATCGCAACGGCATAAACTATACCGTCAAATTTATAATCAAAGTGAGGATTTTTCCATGTCTTGACTCTTAAGAAAATGTACTTGATCCCCTCTTCCACAGCGCCCACCATAAGATAAGTCAATATCACAATGATAATGGGCTGCTGGTCCGAGGCCAGGAACCGGATGATCCCGTCTCCGATCCCTTCCAGAAAAAATGCTATAACAGCAGAAATAGCCCCCAACACTATAAGCCACATAATAAGCGGAACCGGTTCCGGAACGATCTTATCCATGCTGTATACATATATAAGTAAAAATAAAGGCGGAAGTGCTGCAACTATTACTAAAATAATTGATAAAAACACGTTACCCTCCTACTGTCAGAAAAAGAATATAAATTTCTCATATGATTTTACAACATAAATCACACTTCAACAATACTTTTTTCAAAAAAGGTGCTATACTGTATAAGATAATCTAAAATCAGAAAGAAGGAACTATTATGCCTATCACACATCTTTTGGAAAGAAACGCTAAACAATACGGTAATGAATCTGCTCTGGTGGAAATAAATCCCGAAGTGACAGAACCATCACGTGTAACATGGAATGAATACGAGCTTATCCAGCCTACATCAAACGTGCCCTTCAGGCGAGAGATCAGCTGGTCTGTTTTTGATGAAAAGGCCAACAGATGTGCCAATCTTTTATTAAACAGGGGTATCCGAAAAGGTCAAAAAGTAGGTATATTACTTATGAACGGTCTGGAATGGCTTCCAATTTATTTTGGTATTTTAAAATGCGGAGCTGTCGCTGTTCCCCTCAACTTCCGTTATACATCCGATGAAATTGATTACTGTATAAAACTCGCTGATGTAGACGTGCTTTTTTTCGGTCCCGCTTTCATAGGCCGCATTGAAAGTATAGCTTCCGATCTTGGAAAAGAGCGGCTTTTGTTTTATGTGGGAGATGTATGTCCTTCTTTTGCCGAAGACTACAACCACTGGGTAGCCAATTTTTCAAGTATTGCTCCAAAAGTTGATATAAATGATGAAGACTGTGCCGCTATATATTTCTCATCGGGTACAACGGGCTTTCCCAAGGCTATATTGCACAATCACAAGGCATTACTTCAGTCTGCCGAAATGGAGGCCATACACCATGAAACAACACACGAAGATGTATTCCTGTGTATTCCGCCTTTGTATCATACCGGCGCAAAAATGCACTGGTTCGGATCCTTGTATACAGGCGGAAAATCAGTCCTTTTAAAAGGAAATACTCCGTCTGCCGTATTTCAGGCCATTTCGGATGAAGGCTGTACCATCGTATGGCTTTTGGTTCCCTGGGCTCAGGACATACTGGCCGCCTTGGATTCGGGAAGTATTAAACTGTCCGACTACAGATTGGATCAGTGGAGGCTCATGCACATAGGTGCACAACCCGTTCCCCCCAGTCTGATAAAGCACTGGAAAAAATACTTTCCAAACCACAAATACGATACAAATTACGGACTGTCCGAATCAACAGGACCGGGATGTGTTCATCTGGGTATGGACAATATTGATAAAGTCGGTGCTATCGGCCGCCCCGGATATAATTGGGAAACAAAGATCGTTGATGAACACGACAATCCCGTAAAACAGGGTGACGTAGGTGAATTATGCGTAAAAGGCCCCGGTGTTATGGTTGAATACTATAAAAACCCTGAAGCCACACAGGAAACCATAAAAGACGGCTGGCTGTATACCGGAGATATGGCCAGAGAGGATGAAGACGGATTTATATATCTTGTAGACAGAAAAAAAGATGTTGTGATCTCCGGCGGGGAAAATATTTATCCTGTCCAGATAGAAAGCTTTCTCGCCGCACATCCTAAAATACACGATGTCGCAGTGATCGGCACACCCGATAACAGGCTTGGCGAGATAGCTACCGCTATTATCCAACTGAAAGCAGACACCGAATGCAGCGAAGAAGAAATAAATGAGTTTTGTATGGAACTTCCCAGATATAAGCGACCAAGGAAAATAATATTTGCAGATGTCCCCAGAAATGCTACAGGAAAAATAGAAAAGCCCAAGCTGCGCGAAAAATACAGCGGTGACAGGCTTGTTGAAAAACAGAATCTAAGCTGATAAAAAAATCTCCCCTTCTTATATGATCATATAAAAAGAGGAGATTTTTTTACTCAAGCACACCCTTTGTAAGAACATTCAAGTCCACATTTCTTTTATGTCTTACGGGAATCCACTGATAATTTTTTTCAGGTTTCAGACATACGATGTTAATAGGTATCCAGGACAGCATAAATATAATAAACATAAATACTCCCGGAAGACTTTCTTTTATATTTTGTCCATACCTGATAACAGTAAACAGGCATAATGCAACAGTATAACCATAACTAAAGATCATACCCGCTAAAAAAGATAAATGTACAGGCATTCCCTGCGTCTCCGGCATACTGCCGGAAGCCGCCAAAATGAGCATCAGTGCAGTGGGAACAAGTGCTACAAGCTGCATAAAAGGTGAGATCATAAATAACACTTTATCCAGGCAGCTGTAGTCTCTTTTGACAAAAAAGTTCTTTAGTAATTTTAAAGAATAGAGCCGTGTGCACTGCATGATCCCTTTCGACCAGCGTTTGCGCTGATGCCAGGATGTCTTCATATCAGAAGGCTGTTCGTCGTAGGTGACAGCTCTATCGGAATACACCACATGGTGACCTTTAAGTAAAGCCAAAATGGACAATTCTATATCTTCAGTAACGGATTTGGGATCAAATCCATCAGCAACAAGTTCTTTTGCTACCATAAATCCCGTTCCGTTTATGGTAGCTGTGGCCCTTATATGAGTACGGGCTTTGTTATAGAAATAGTTCTGAAGATTGTAAAACAAAGAATAGCTTCCGCTTATCCAGCTGTCTCCCATATTCTTTGTATCTTTACGCCCCTGGGCAATCCTGTGACCGCTTTTATAAATATTATTCATCTCTGCCAGGAAACCGGGATGAACTACATTATCAGCATCAAAGACAATATAGGCATCAAATGGCTTCTTTCCAAGTATACTGAAGGCATATTTTAAAACATCACCTTTGCACCTGGCGTCAGACATAACGGGTATGATCTTAGCACCTTTACGGCGGGCGATCATCTCCGTATCATCTGTACAGTTATTCACAACTGCATAGATATCAAATAGTTCCTTAGGATAATTCATACCTTTCAAACTATCTATCAGACTACCTATGACAGCCTCCTCGTTCCTGGCGGGAATGATCACCGCAAATCTCGTAGAAGGAATGTATTTATTTATCAGAGTTGAATTTTTCTTAAATGAAAATAACCCCATTATCATAAAATACGCACCGTATACTATGACAATCACTGATATAACAAAAAACAACTGAACCACAGTTGACTCTCCTTATTGACTGAAATTAAAAAGCCAAAACACAATGCTTATTATACTGGTTTTATAATTATAAACAAGTTAAAAATACTTTCTTTTAGATTTTTTTCACTTATTATTACAATATATAAAAAAACTGTATCGGATTCCGATACAGTTTTTACAAAGATTAAGCTCCGAGCTTCTCTTTTGCTATAGCAGCAACATCTGCAAATCCTGAAGGATCATTTATAGCCATTTCAGAAAGAACCTTTCTGTTCAGATCTACTTCTGCAAGTTTAAGACCGTGCATAAATTTGCTGTATGAAAGTCCGTTAAGTCTTGCCGCAGCATTAATACGTGCTATCCAAAGCTTACGGAAATCTCTCTTTCTCTGCTTTCTGCCCTTGTAGCTTTCAGCCAGAGCTCTCATAACAGACTGCTTAGCAACTCTGTACTGCTTTGATCTTGCTCCTC